>JAAVZQ010000175.1 GCA_022791735.1 Clostridia bacterium | reverse complement strand
CTCTTCTGCATCGGTTGCCATAGCTGTTACAATTATTGTATCATTTGTGTTTTCTTTTGCAACACCTGATGGAGTGCCGACTAAACACTGGTGCCCTATTTAACTGCGTATTCACCTCTGTAGCATCGCTCATATTATCGTTGCCGGCCTTGTCCAAATTTGATTTGGAAATTTAGGGAAAAGTGCTGAAATACTCTATCTATGGACAATAAAAATATATAACACTAAAAATTTTTTCATGATTTTGCATAATTTACTTAATCTTAGATACAATTTTTAGTGTTATATATACAATTTTAAGTAACTATTCTAATAAAAAATCTATAATGTTCATTATTCTAATTCCATTATAATCATTATTTATACTTTTGTCCATTGTTAGGATTACTTTTTCATAATTATCTGAGATACTTTCTAAGCTTCTTGTTTCTCTTGCTTGTATTTCTGATGTTGCTAATGTTTTGGTTACTTGGTAATATTTTATAGTTTGAGCATTTTCAGCTACAAAGTCCACCTCATAATCTAAAATTTTTCCAATGCTTACTTTATATCCTCTACGTAATAGTTCCAGATATATTAAATTCTCTAATAAATGTCCTTCATCTATATTTCTAAAACCTAATATTATATTTCTTAATCCGATATCAGCTATATAATATTTACCCAAAGTTTTTAATAATGCCTTACTTCTTATATCATTTCTATCTGCCTTGTAGACTATAAATGAGTTTTCTAACATTTTTAAATAATTATCTACAGTTTGATGATTAGACTTATTTACAATTTTATTGCTATTTAAGTACGCACTTATTTTGTTTGAAGATATTTGACTTCCAATATTTGCTACAACATATTTTACTATATTTTCTAATAAAACAGTGCCTTTTATATTGTTTCTATCTATAATATCTTTCTTGACAATTGTGTTATAAATATCGTTTAGATATGTCATAACTAATTCTTTTTTATCCTTTATTTGAGTTATTGCTGGAAGCCCACCGATATTTTAAATACTCATAAAACTTATCTTCAATGTTAGTATTATCATAACTATTAAATTCTAGAAATTCTTTAAAAGATAGTGTGTACATTGTTATTTCAATATATCTTCCTGATAATAATGTTGCTAGCTCACTAGATAGCAAATATGCATTTGATCCAGTTATATATATATCAGCATCAAAATCCACATTAATACTATTTACAGCTTT
>JAAVZQ010000095.1 GCA_022791735.1 Clostridia bacterium | reverse complement strand
CCCTCTTTTATATATTAAAATATATCTTTTACATTTTTCATAAATATTACATCTTCGATAATATCTATTATTGAATATACTATCATCACCACTCCAATTGCTATAACTATTGAACCTGATTTAAATGTGATAAATATTCCACATGCAAGCATAAGTAGTGCTAATATTAAACTATACATCCATGCATCTATTTTCATTGTTTTTAATTTAAATGACGCACTCATTCTAATTAGCGAACTGTAAATTATCCATATTCCTATTATTATCCTAAAGATTGATTCTATTGTGTCTTTGAAAATTATTGTAACTATTCCTATCACAACCGCCATTAGTCCAAAGATTAAATCATAGTTGTAAAAATCATATTTACCCTTTGCTAGAAAATAGTTTACTAATTTGAATATTCCTATAACTATGAAAATTATTCCTAATATGCACGATATTACTTTTAGTGTAGTTCCAGGGTAAAATGCAAGTATTAATCCCAATATTGCAAAAACTACAGAAGTAAGTATTGAAGCCCATCCAGTTTTTTTAAAGATTTTCTCGATATTTTCCATGTTTTAAGGTACCTCCTTTGTATTATTTATTTTTCATCTATATTATACCACATTTTGGTAAATTATTAACATTTAGTTCTCTTTTTTATCATCTTTGTCTTGGTTTAATATTATTTCTTCTTTTTGCATATCTTTTATACTTATACCATCCATTAACATGATGAATTTTACACTTCCCTCTGTACTATCATTTAACATTGTAAATGTTTTATATTCATTTGCTAAATCTTTTAGTTTTTCTACTCTTTCTGTCATATCTTTTACATCGCCATTTATGTATGAACAAACTTTGTTTATTCCTTCTGTATTGAAACGATTTACTCCGTCTGCAAGCGTTTTTGCGCCATTTGATATTGTACCTGCACCATCTGTCAACTGGTCATTTGCATTTGAAAGCTCAGTTGCTCCATTATCTAATGTGCTTAGTCCATCTTTCATTTCTTTTGAACCTTCACTTAGTGCTTTTGCTCCGTCTGATAATGTTTCTGTTCCTTTATATAAATCTTTTGCACCATTTGATAACTCCATTGTTCCATTAGTAAGCTTTTCTGATCCTGGTAAAATTAATTTATCAAATGATGTGTCTAATGCTTTTGCTCCATCTGCCGCTTCTTTTAGCTTTTCTATTAATGCTGGAAGCTTTGCATTTATTGAACCAAGTGCAACTTTTATTTGCTCGGAAATCTGCGCTTGTATTGCATTTGCAGCATTGTCTAGCTGTGTACCTAATGAACTATTTAAAGCACTAGCTGTTCCTGTATTTGTTGCAACTTGTGTTTTTATTGCTCCTATTTGTTTGTTAATCGCCACTACTTGGCTATCAATTGCCGTAATTTGTGCTGTAATTTCGTCTGTTTGAGGTGTTATTCCTTGTAAAATCTTTTTTTGTTCATTCAACAATTTTATCTGTTCATTTAGAAGTTTTTCATCTGCTCCTAGAACTGTATTATTATCTACTACTAGTTTTCCTACATTGTCAATTATTGGTTTAGTCGCATCTTCTAATGCATCTTTTATTTCAGATGTACTATTTCCTGTCTTGGTACTCTTTGTACTAGCAGATGCACCTGTAAGTGAGTTATATGCTGCATTTAGTCCTGTGCTTAACTCTTTAACTCCAGCACCTGCTGTCTTTAATCCTGCATTCAAATTTTTTGCTCCATCTTTCAATTCTTTTGCTCCATCGTCAAGCTTTTTTGCTCCGTCTTTTAGTTCGTTTGTACCATCGTTTAAAGTATTAATTCCATCATCAAGCTCTGTATAGCTCTTATATATAGTATTTGCGCCTTTTGAAACTTCTTTCATAGCACTATTAAATTCTTGTGATTTTTCATAAAATGTGTCTACTCCTGATTTTAAAGTATTTGCACCATTTTCTAACTCTTTACTAGAACTTTCTAATGTGTTCACCTTATTATACATCTCGTCTAAATCATCAAATGTAGATAACTCTTCTTCCTCTAATAATTTTGGTGTAATAAAGCTTGCAATGTTCCCTATTTCAAATTCGTTTGCTTCCATAGTCATTTCAACTGTATCTGGAAAATCCACTTTATCACTTGAAATATCTAAGCTCTCTTTAAGTCCTGGAAATGCCATACCTAGCACGAAAGTTTTATTTCCATCATTTACGATTTTTCCGTTTGAAACTTCTATATTTTTGTGATTTGTATTATCTAAAATAGTTCCACATACTACAACAAATGGTGTATATAGTTTTGTATCTCTTCCTTGGATATTTACTATATGCTCATCTTTATTTTTGTATTTTACAATTATTTTAACTTTTCCACTTTTTCCTACTAAATCTTTAGCAGAAATCTCTTCCCCATCTAATTCATATTTTACACTACAATCAATTGGAAGCTTTTTTTGGCTTTCTCCTTGATAATATATATCTGCACCGTCTGCATCCCAAATTAAGTTATCACCACTTTTAGTAAACTCTTCATCTCCATGTGTATTTTTTATATTAATCAAATCCGATAAATCATTAATTAAATTTTCGCTTCCATCATTTGTTAAATGCGTACTTACAATTGTATTATATTCTTTTCCGAGAATTATCTACTTTAGTATAAACTGTTTCCTCTTTTGTGTATGCGAATATTGGGCTAGTATATGTTAACATTGTACAAAGTAGCACACTAGAAGTTATTTTTGCTTTTAATTTTCTATTCATTATTAATCAATCCTTTCTTTTTCATCCCCATTGTGGTTTTACAAATTAACTTATCAAATGCCATTAGAAGTGACGGAAGTATTAACACTACGCAGAATACACTTACAATCGCTCCTCTTGACATTAATGTACATAGTGAACCAATCATTTCTATTTTTGAATAGGCACCAACCCCAAAGGTAGCTCCAAAGAAACAAAGTCCGCTAATTAAAATAGATCCTATTGATGTGCCAAGTGCTTCTGATACCGCAGCTTTCTTGTCTATTCCATCTTTCCTTGATGTAATATATTTATTTGTAATAAGTATTGCATAATCTATTGTTGCTCCAAGCTGTATTGTGCCAATTACAATTGATGCAATAAATGGTAATATTGTATTTGTATAATATGGAATTCCCATATTAATGAATATTGCAAATTCGATAACAATAATTAGAATTACTGGTAATGATATTGATTTTAGTACAACTATCATAATTATGAATATGATTACAATAGAAACTGAATTTACGCTATTGAAGTCATGGTCGCTTATTTCAACCAAGTCTTTCATAAGTGGTCCTTCTCCAGCAAGTATTGCGTTTTCATCATATTTTTTTATTATTTCGTTAACCTTTGTAACTTGTGCATTTAGCTCATTTGTTGCCATTTCGTAATTTGAATTAATTATTATCATTTGGTATTCGTCATTTTGGAATACATCTATCGCTTCTTCTGGAATCATTTCCCTCGGAATTCCTAAACTAGATACTTTTGAAAATCCAAGTGCCCACTCTATACCATCTAATTCCTCTATTTCGTCAAGCATTTTATTGACCGTACTGTCTGGCAAATCCTTATCTACTAGCAAAAGTTCCATAGACACCATATTAAATTTTTCTTTGAGTTCTGTATTTGCAATTACGCTATCTAATGTTTTTGGAAGTGATTTATCTAGGTTGTAATAATTTTCTGTGTGTGAATATCCATAAAAAGCAATTGGCAAAAGTACAATAAATACTAAAATAATTGCTTTATAATGTTTAACTACAAAGTTTTTTACGCCTTCAAACTTTGGAAGTATTTCTTTATGTTTTGTTTTTTCAATAAGTCCATTAAGATTAAGTATCATAGCTGGAAGTACTGTAAGTACGCAAACTACTCCGCAGAAAACTCCTTTTGCCATAACTATTCCTATATCTCTTCCAAGTGTAAGGTTCATACTGCAAAGTGCCAAAAAGCCTGCTATTGTTGTAAGAGAACTTCCCACTACTGAAAGTAAAGTCTTATGTATTGCACTTGCCATTGCATCTTCGTTACTTTCAAAATTTTCTTTTTCTTGCATATAACTATGATATAAGAAAATCGCAAAGTCCATTGTAACACCAAGTTGTAAAACCGCACTAATTGCTTTTGTTATATATGATATCTCCCCTAGAAAAATATTTGTTCCCATATTATACAAAATAGCAATTCCAATATTTAGAAGTAAAAGTATTGGTGCAATATATGAGTCTAGCGCTATCTCTAGTACAATTAAACATAGTATTACTGCAATTACTACATATATTGCAATTTCAGAGTTTGATAAATTTCTTGTATCAAGTACTGTTGAAGTCATTCCACTTATTTTGCATCTTTCGTCTGTTATGTCTCTTAGGGTTTCTACCGCTTCCATTGTGCTATCTGCTGATATTTGGTCTTTAAATGTAACTAGCATAATTGTAGAATTATCTTTATAAATTTTATCCTTCAATTTATCGGGCAACATCTCTGTTGGGATACTAGTTCCTATTACGTCTGCTATGCTTATGACTTTTTCAACATTTGGTACTTCTTTTATCTTATCCTCTAGTTTTAAAATGTCCTTTGTTTGCATATCTTCGAGAATTATTACTGAAAAGGCTCCCATATTAAAGTCATTTGATAAAATGTTTTCACCTTGAATTGTTTCTACATCGCTTGGAAGATATACCAATATATCATAATTTATTTTTGTTGCTTTCATTCCAATCAATGCTGGTATTATAAGTAGTAACGCAATAGCTAAGATTATTCTTCTATATTTGCATATTGCTTTTCCAATTTTATGCATAGAAGCACTCCTTTCTATATTTTCTTTTTTACTTGTTATATAAAAATGACTAACGGTCATTTTTATATATTATACGCTCGTGTTTTTGATATGTCAATAGTTTTTAGAAAATTTTAATTATTAATTCACAGTTTAAAATGTTATAGGTCCTGCCACGGGTAGTTATGTATGATTTTTTTAAACACCTTGGTGTCGTAACCTCCAATTTGTACGCTACTGCGTAGCTTAATATGTCGGTTACTCCATTTCGCACTCGCGGTTGCTCGTTTGGTCGCTTACGCGGTGGTTCTCAAAATCATACATAACTACCCTGCGCGGACTTTAAGTTTTTTAGATGTGAATAAATAATTAAAATTTTTACAAAATAATTGACCAATCGTCATAAATATGAGATAATGTATATAAATGAAAAACAAGAAGGGAAT
>JAAVZQ010000094.1 GCA_022791735.1 Clostridia bacterium | reverse complement strand
TGTTTCTCATATTTTCTTCCTCCTATGTAACTCATAATTCACTATCAATATACGTCATTATTCCGACGTCATTATATATTATACAATGCTAAAATTAAAATTGTCAATATTTTTACGTAAAAATTCCGACATATTATTGCTTAATCTTGGCAAACTAACTGAAAGCGAGGTAATTAAACTATGTTATCATTGGAAAATGCTATTAGAAATAGAATTTACAATCTAGCAAAAGAACGAAATATAACCATTAATAAAGTTTCTACTTTATCAGGTCTGCCACATACAACTTTATTATCATTTATGAATAATGATACTCATGATCCAAGGATTTCCACATTATTACACTTATGTGAAGCTTTTAATATTACTTTAAATGAATTCTTTAATGACGCTCTTTTTGACGAAGTCCAAGCAGAATAGAGAAACAAATTTACACTAATATTTTTTTATTATTTGGTTACTATATTCATATATAATGGAGGTAGTTTATGGAAAATAATGAAAATTTAAAAGTTTTGAAAGAACTTCACACTGGTGCACAAATGGGAATTAAAGCAATTTCCTATGTTTCTGAAAAAGTAGAAGATGACAATTTTAAAAAAGAACTTAGTACACAATACAACCAATATGAAGATATATTAAATAAAGTAACTGACTTATATAATGAATATGGTGAAGTACCTGCTTCAAGCAATGTAAAAAATGATGTGATGACTTGGATGGGTGTTCAAATGAACACAATGAATGATAGAAGTACTTCTAAAATTTCTGAAATGTTAATACAAGGTACAGTTATGGGCATTATTGAAGGTCGTAAAATTTTAAATCATAATCCTAATGTGGAAACAAACATAAAAAACACCTTAAATGAATTTGTTCAGATGCAAGAAAACTCTGTAACTAAGTTAAAAGAATATTTGTAATATAACCTTTCAAAAGGGGCCTATTGTAGGCCCCCCTTTTTTAAGTATCTTTAGTTACAACCACAGCCGCATCCATTGTTGCATCCAAAGTTTGTGAATAATAGTAAGAATATTATTAAAAAGAATAATATTTCACTATTTCCACCACAGCCACAGCCTCCGCCGAATAAACTTCCTAAGCCATTTCCACAGCCACATCCTGAATTACATCCGCAATTTCTTGGTTCATTATAAACTCTTTGTTCTTCTTGCATGATTATACCTTCCTTTCGAACTTCAATTGAAACTCTTGATTGAAAGCTTTGCTTCCACTAACATGTTGTTACAATTTTCTTTAAAAGTTTCTACATTATACTATGATTTTTTTATAATTTGTGATACAATATTTTAGTAATTTATTAAATATAGAAATAATATAAGTAATAGAAATGAGGTTATATTTTGAAAAAAAGAGTAGAACTTTTAGCTCCAGCAGGTAATTTTGACTGTGTAAAAGCTGCTGTACAAAACGGTGCAGATGCTATATATCTTGGTTTTTCTGCATATAGTGCACGAGCTTCTGCAGAAAACTTTACCTTAGAAGAATTAAAGAAAGCTATCGAATACGCTCATGTTCGTAATGTGAAAATACATTTAGCACTAAATACTTTAATAAAGAACAATGAATTCGATGATGCTCTTTCTATTGCAGCAAAAGCCTATGAATATGGTGTTGATGCAATAATTGTTCAAGATCTTGGTTTTGCTATGGCTCTAATTAAGAATTTTCCAAAACTTCCTGTTCATGGAAGCACACAAATGACTATAAACAATCTAAACGGAGTTAAAGTTTTAGAACGTTTAGGATTTGAAAGAGTTGTGCTTGCTCGCGAAGTTTCTCTTGAAGAAATTGACTATATCTGTCGTAATACCAATATAGAAATCGAAACCTTTGTACATGGTGCACTTTGCATCAGTTATTCTGGACAGTGTCTAATGTCTAGTATGATTGGTGGACGTTCTGCTAATCGTGGTAAATGTGCTCAGGCTTGTCGTCTCCCTTATGAATTATTACAAGATAATAAAGTAATAGATAATGGTTATCTTTTAAGCCCACGTGATTTATGCGGCTTAGAATTTGTACCACAATTAATAGATGCTGGTGTTACTTCTTTTAAAATTGAAGGAAGACTTAAGTCACCAGAATATGTTGCAATTGTCACAAGAATTTATAGGAAATACATAGATTTACATTTATCTGGAAAGCCTTACGAAATTGATCCCAAAGACATGGATGACCTTCGTCAGGCTTTTAATCGTGGAAATTTTTCTACTGGCCATTTAAGTAAAGATGCAAATCAAAACTTTATCTGCAAAGAAAAACAAAACAATATGGGGATATATATTGGAAATGTTGCAAACTATAACGAAAAAAATGGACATATTACACTAAATCTAAATGAAGCAATAGCAATTGGGGATTCTATTACTTTTGAAAATGAACCAACCAAATATAGGGTTTCTGAGCTTATGTTTCAGGGAAATAATATTCCTTTTGCTTGTAATAATGAATTAATTACAATTGGTAGAATGAAAGGAAATATTAAACCTAGTGATAAAATATTTAAAATCTCAAGCAAAAAGCTTTCTGATAGTACTAAGCTCACTTTCTCTGGAAATGAGCTCAAAAAAATTAAACTAAATTGCAAGATTTCTGTAAAAAAAGATACTCCAATATCTGTTTCAATTGTTCCAAGTAAAGATTATGAAAACTATAAAAATATAAGTGTAAATATGGTTTCTGAAATTATTCCAGAACTTGCAATAAATCATCCAATAACCAAAGAAAAGATAATTACGCAGTTTTCTAAAACAAATAATACACCTTTTGAATTTTCAAAAATTGATGTAGATTTAGATGATAATTTATTCATAAGTCACTTAAGCGAAATAAATGCTTTAAGAAGAAATGCATTAGAAAAATTAGAGTTTTTAATTAATCGTAAATATACTAGAGCTCGGAGTTGAAGTAACAAAGAAATCATTTGAAGATAAACCTCATTCTGCTCCTAAAATCTCTATGCTTTTATCACAGTTAAACACTGAATTTGATTATACCAAAATGGAAGATGTAGATAGAGTATATATACCTCTTCGCTGTTTTCGTAATGTAAAAAATAAAAATATAATCAAAACAATTACATCTAAATTCAATACTTATATATATTTGCCAACTGTTATAAATTTGAACTATTTAAACCTTTTAGATAGCTATATTGCTTCATTTGTTGCTTCATTTGATATTAAAGGTTTCGTATTTTCAAGTATTGGAGAAATTGCGATTTTGCTAAATAAAGATTATCAAAAATTAGATTTTATAGCAAACTCTACTTTAAATGTTTTTAATGATTATACACTTAATGAGCTTGAAAAAATTAATGTAAATACTATTACGCTATCTCCTGAACTTAATAAATCAGATATTCAAAATATGCATGGAATAGCTAATAAGGAATTAATTGTCTATGGCAAATTAAAGGTTATGACTTCTAAATATTGCTTACTTGGTCATTCTAATGGTTGTTATCCAAAATGTGATAGTAAATGTAGAGATAATGAACATCACTATTATTTAAAAGATAGAATGGGGCTTTTGTTTAAAGTTATTCCAAATAATATACAGACATTATCTAATATATACAATTCCAAAACTCTTTCTAATGAATATCTGGACTTAAATTTAGATTATGCTCGTATTGATATATTAGAAGAAAATATAGATGAAATAAACAATGTAATTAAGACTGTAAAATCTGGCAAACGTTTTGAAGGACCAGAATTTACAAGTGGTAATATGAATAGGTATGTATAGAAAAAAGAGGATGTTTATTTGCTCACATCCTCTACTTTTTGTCCTCTTGATGCATTCCTTACTTGCTCATATTTTGTTCTCTCAAATTCTTCATGAGTTTCTTCACGAATTTTCAAATTTTCACTATCAGTAATCTGAATTTCAAAAGGTATACCTTCTTTACTATCATACTGTATTAGTAAACATTT
>JAAVZQ010000174.1 GCA_022791735.1 Clostridia bacterium | reverse complement strand
TAAATAATCAACATTTGTATCATAAAAGTCTGCAATTTTGCAAAGTATTTCAATAGGAATACTTCTTCTGCCTAATTCATAATAAGAATATGCAACTTGTGAGATATTTAGATATTTACTTAGAGTTTTTTGACCTAAATCTCTATCTACTCTTAAATCTTTAATTCTAGTTTTTATCATAAAACATATAATCCTTTCTATCTGTCATCTATAATTTTTTTCTGACAGAAAAATTTAAAATTATTTCTAAGAAAAAACATATAATAAACAAAAAATTTAGTTATCATTTAAAACAAAATGCTTTAAAATAAGGCGCTTTATGTAATCTATAGATTTATTTAAACTTAAAATATTATAACTAAAATATTATTTTAGGAAACAAAATGAATAATAAAAATATAAAAATTAAATATTTTACTTAGGATTTATTAAAAAGCTTACTTTCTTTTATTCCCTAATAAAACCCCCTCAAAAAAGGTCGTTTTAACACGAAAATTTAAAGAAAATGTAATATTATATGTAACAAAAACGCCAAAATGTCGTTCCGTAGACGTTTTTTGCCTTTGTCAAGTTGCCACACAAGGAAGACTACTTTCATTATAAAAAAGAATTGCTTATAATATATAAAAATATATAAATAAAAATCTTGTGTGAAAAATTAAGAGGTGCAAACAAATGAAGATTGGGGAAAAACGAAGGAAAAAGAGAAAAATTAAAATTTTAACAACATTAAGCTTACTCACGATAGCGGGAGTAAGTTTAATGTCGTATGAGAAAACAAACCTAACCCAAATAGGACAAAACTTAAACAAGCTAAATGCTCCAGATACAGTAAACCTTGCAGAACCTCACACAAATAACACAAGAGAATGGATAGATGTAGAGCCTATGGTTGTTTCGGGGTACAACTTTGGAGCAGCGTTAAAAGCAGACCGGAACAGTCTGGACATGGGGAAATAATACATATGGACAGCTAGGAA
Organism: Clostridia bacterium; assembly: GCA_022791735.1. GTDB lineage: Bacteria > Bacillota > Clostridia > TANB77 > CAG-508 > JAAWPK01. The sequence goes on along the minus strand of JAAVZQ010000174.1, from coordinate 430 downwards.
AGGGAGAAGTAGAAAGTACAAATACAGGAGAACCAACACAGGTAATTGCACCAGAAGGTGAAACAGGATATTTAACAGGCATCAAACAGATTTCAGCAGGAAACTACAACATGGTTGCATTAACTAGCACAGGAAAAGTTTTAACTTGGGGGCAAAATAGCAATGGACAATTAGGTGCTGGAATTACAGCAACAACACCAGTACCACATCCAGTATATGTAAAAGATGAGGAAGGAAATGATATAACAGGTATCAAACAAATTTCAGCAGGAGCAACACATATACTTGCTTTAACAGAAGATGGTGAAATATGGTCATGGGGACAAAATAACTATGGGCAATTAGGAATAAATAATACAAGTCCAAGCAAAAAAGTAAGTGCAATAAAAGTACAAAAATTAAATGATGATGGGACACTATCTAATCAAAC
>JAAVZQ010000173.1 GCA_022791735.1 Clostridia bacterium | reverse complement strand
TTAATTTTCAAATACTTTTGCAAATTCTTCTCCATCGATTTTTTCTTTTTCAAGTAGTATTCCTGCAACTACATGAAGTTTATCAATGTGTTCTTTTAGTATAGTTTCTGCTCTTTCATAAGCTTTATCTATAATATTCTTTGTTTCTGAATCTATTACAGAAGCTGTTTGCTCTGAATAATTCTTAGATTGTGCTAAGTCTCTACCTAGGAATACTTCTTCCTGACCTGCTCCAAACATAATTGCTCCAACTGTCTCACTCATACCATATTTAGAAACCATATCTCTCGCAATTTTTGATGCTCTTTCTATATCATTTGAAGCTCCTGTTGATATATCATTTAAGATTAAACTTTCTGCAACTCTACCTCCAAGTAGTGATACTATCATTTCTTCCATTTCTGATTTTGACATGAATGATTTATCTTCACTTGGTCTATACATTGTATATCCACCAGCCATACCTCTTGGTACAATTGAAATTTGATGTACATCATCTTGTGTTGGCAAGAATTTGCTTACTACTGCATGGCCTGCCTCATGGTATGCAACAAGTTTCTTTTCTTTATCACTTCTAACTCTTGTCTTCTTTTCAGGTCCCATAGTAACTTTTACCATAGCATCTTCTATTTCTTTCATTCCTATTTCATCTAAATTTCTTCTTGCTGCAAGAAGTGCCGCTTCATTTAGCACATTCTCCAAATCTGCTCCAGAAAATCCTGATGTATTTTTAGCAATAGTTTTCAAATCAACTTCATCTGCAATCCTTTTCTTTCTCGCATGTACTTCTAATATTTGTTCTCTTGCTCCTACATCTGGTGCAGATACTACTATTTGTCTATCAAATCTTCCAGGTCTTAGTAATGCTTTATCTAGTATATCTGGTCTATTTGTTGCTGCAAGTACTATTACACCTTCATTTGCAGCAAATCCATCCATCTCAACTAGCAATTGGTTTAATGTTTGCTCTCTTTCATCATGTCCTCCACCAAGTCCTGCCCCACG
>JAAVZQ010000093.1 GCA_022791735.1 Clostridia bacterium | reverse complement strand
GCAATTGTTCCCGAAATTGCAAAATCAAAAGCTCCTGGAAGTGAAGTTGCAGGAAAAGCAAATACTTTAATATTCCCTGACTTAAATACAGGAAATATATCATATAAATTAGTACAAAGGCTTGCAAAAGCAGAGGCCTATGGTCCTTTATGTCAAGGTATTGCAAGACCTGTAAATGATTTGTCACGTGGATGTTCTGCAGAGGATATTGCGGGAGTAGTAGCTATTACTGCTGTCCAAGCCCAGTCGTTCGAAAAATAAACTTCGTCTTACGTCGTTGCTGCTCGATAAATTTCCCATCAACGTGCATGAGCACGCCTCAGGAAATATTTATCTCACGCGCCTAGTAATACTCGTTTCTTTTTCGAACTTAAGATAAAAATATATAAAACATATATACTAAAATTTAATAAAGAAAGGAATTAAAAAAATGAAAATTTTAGTTTTAAATTCTGGAAGTTCTTCATTAAAATATCAATTAATTGATATGACAAACGAAGAGGTTATGGCAAAAGGTAATTTCGAAAGAATAGGCCACGGAAATTCGTTTGTAACGCATAAAGTAGGGGAAGATAAGCATGTTATTGAACACAATGTGAAAAACCATGAGGAAGCAATTAAATTCGTTTTAGAGCAGTTTACAAATGAAGAATATGGTGTAATAAAATCACTAGATGAAATAGATGCCGTTGGACATAGATTGGTTCATGGTGGAGAAAAGTTTTCAAGTTCTGTAATTATAACTGATGAAGTTGTAAAACAAGTAGAGGAGTGTAGTAGTCTAGCTCCGCTTCATAATCCAGCTGGAATTTTAGGAATAGAAGCATGTAAGAGATTAATGCCAAATGTTCCAATGGTAGGTGTATTTGATACAGCTTTCCATCAAACAATGCCAAAAGTTGCATATACTTATGCAATACCTTATGAATATTATGAGAAATATGGTATTCGTAAATATGGCTTCCATGGTACATCTCATAGATTTGTATCAGAAAGAGCGGCAGAACTTATGGGAGGAGTTACTCCTGATTTAAAAATTGTTACTTGTCATCTAGGTCAAGGTGCAAGTATAGCTGCTGTAAAGGGTGGAAAATGTGTAAACACAAGCATGGGACTTACACCTCTTGCAGGTATTCCTATGGGAACAAGGTCAGGAGATTTAGATCCTGCAATAGTTAAGTATTTAATGGATAACGAGCATTTATCTATTGATGAAGTAGATACTATATTAAATAAAAAATCTGGTGTATATGGTGTTTCTTGTGTAAGCCCTGATTCTAGAGATATTGAAGCAGCAGCTGCAGAAGGAAATGAAAAAGCACAGCTTGCACTTGCAATGCAAAATTTTGCAATTGCTGAACACATAGCAAAATATGCTGTATCTATGCAAGGAATAGATGCAATAGTATTTACTGCTGGAATTGGAGAAAATGAGAAAAATACAAGAGAAGCAGTTTGTAATTATCTAGCATATATGGGAATTAAAATAGATGATGAATTAAACAAATCAAGAGGAAAGGAAGTAGAACTTTCAACTTCTGAATCTTCTATAAGAGTATTTGTAATTCCTACAAATGAAGAATTAGTTATTGCAAGAGACACAAGGGATTTAGTTTCTAAAGGTTAGAAATTAGAGGATAGATGTTAGGAAATAGATGTATGGGCGACTATTGGTCGTCCGTTCTATAAATATATGAAGTGTGAAAGGAGAAAGAAATGGCAAAAGTATTAGAAGACATATCAAGAACATTTAATGAATTTTTATTATTACCAAATTTAACAACAGAAGAATGTATTCCAAATAATGTATCACTTAAAACACCATTAGTTAAATTTAAAAGGGGAGAAGAACCAAAATATTCTGCAAATATCCCAATGGTATCTGCAATAATGCAATCAGTTTCTGGCGAAAAAATGGGTGTAGCACTTGCACGTGAAGGTGGAGTAGCTTTTATCTATGGAGCTCAAACAATTGAAGCACAAGCTCAAATGGTTTATCGCGTAAAAAAACACAAAGCAGGTTTTGTGATAAGTGATTCAAATGTGAAGTCAGGAACAACTTTAAGAGAAGTTATGGCATTATCTAAAAGAACTGGACATTCTACTGTTATTGTAACAGATGATGGAACAGCAACTGGAAAGTTTTTAGGAATAGTTACAGATAAGGATTATAGACCTTCTAAAGATAATTTAGATGCTCCAATAGATGATTATATGACAAAAGCAGAAGATACTATTTCTGCTAAAAAGGGCACAACTCTTTCAGAGGCAAATAATATTATTTGGGATAATAAAATAAATTGTTTACCAATCCTTACAGAGGAAGGTAATTTGAAGTATCTAGTTTTTAGAAAAGACTATGAAGAAAGAAAAAATAACCCAAATTCTTTGCTTGATGAAGATAAAAGGTATGTAGTAGGTGCTGGAATAAATACAAGAGATTATGAAGAAAGAATTCCTGCTCTTGTAGATGCTGGTGTTGATATGCTTTGTATGGATTCTTCTGATGGTTATTCTATATGGCAAAAGAGAACTATTGAGTTTGTAAGGGCAAAATATGGAGATAATGTTAAAATTGGTGCTGGAAATGTAGTAGATGCAGAAGGATTTAGATATTTAGCTGAAGCTGGAGCTGACTTTATTAAAGTTGGAGTAGGGGGAGGCTCTATATGTATAACTAGAGAAACAAAAGGAATTGGACGTGGACAAGCAAGCGCATTAATTGATGTTGTGAATGAAAGAAATAAATACTTTGAAGAAACTGGAATTTATATTCCTATTTGTTCTGATGGTGGTATTGTACATGATCATCATATAACAATTGCTTTAGCTTTAGGTGCTGATTTTGTAATGATGGGTAGATATTTCGCAAGATTTGATGAAAGCCCAACAAAGGTGCTAAAAATTGGAAATAACTATGTAAAAGAATATTGGGGAGAAGGCTCAAATAGAGCTAAGAATTGGCAAAGATATGACCTTGGTGGAGATAAGGATAAGCTTTCTTTTGAAGAGGGAGTAGATTCATATATTCCTTATGCTGGTCCTTTAAAAGATACTTTGGATGTAACAATATTAAAAATAAAATCTACTATGTGCAATTGTGGTGCAATTACTATTCCAGAATTACATGAAAAGGCAAGACTTACACTTGTTTCTGATGTAAGTATATCTGAAGGAAAAGCGCATGATGTTATATTAAAGGAAATAGATAATTCATATAAGAATTAATTTATGTAGATTGTTAGATTAATTTCCTAGTATGTAAACAATAAAAAGAACGATATTTCAAAATATTATCGTTCTTTTTTTTCTATCTTCTAAAGTTCTTCATGTCCGCCATCTGTATCGTTGCCAATGCTCATTTGCCCATCATTGTCGCTTTTACCTTGAGTAATTCCTGTTTGTTGTCTATTATTACATTCTTTAAGTTCCGCTTCATCAAGTGCATCATATACGGTACGCATAGTAGTGCTAACAGATTCTTTAAGTTCTGCAAAAAATGGTGCCCTTCTTTTTGGTATATCACTTTCACTAATATAAATAGGTACTGTAACTGCAGAAGGGAATAGATTAAACCTACGGTCGTAAAGCTTTCTTAGATGAGCAGTATACATTGCTTGTAGGTTGCTTCCGGTCATCTGCTTGCAAGATTTGTTCATATTCTCCATAAATATCTTTAGGGAGAATTTCTACACGATTTTTAGAAGCTTTTGCTTCTGCGAAAGCTGGAGAGATGTTTTTAACAAAAGTTAAAAAATCTATATATTCAGAAAGCACTCCATGTGGATCTGCATATCTTTTATTTGGCTCAATTTTAGGTACAGGTTTTAATTCTCTTTTTTTACCTGCACGTTTAATATGTGCTGAGTATCCAACTTCACCATCTCTTTCTTGCTCTATAGTTTGTATTTGACATTCAATAGGAAGCTCAATGGCATCGCCATATGCTGCTGGTATATCTATTACTAGACCTATAAATTCTGACCTATATCCATTTGGTTTAGCTTTATGAAAGGTTTGGTCAAATGCTATTGATACTCCAAGGCCATCTAATAAATCACTATTTTCAAATATATGCATTAAGTTTTTTCTTAATTGATATAAAGTAACTTCATTAGTCATATTATTTTGGAGTTCATTAAGTAAAGCTTTTATATCAAATTTTGCAATTTCAGATATATCATCAAGTGTTAATTCTTCATCCTCATTTCCATGTAATGTTTGATAATCATCTAATGCATTATATATTTCTAATTTTCGTCTTTCATAGTCTTCTTTTCTTTCACTTGCATAAGTATCACTATATTTTGTACCATCTAATGACCTATCCACAAATACAGTTCTCAATCTATCTAATATTTCTATACATTTCATACAATAGTTTTCAAAAGTTGTTGTTTTAGTTTTTGATAATTTTTTAAAACTTTCTGCAACAAATCTTCTAACATTTTCTCTACGGTCAATCATTTCTTGAAGCACGGGATCTGTTGAATAGAAAATATCGTGCTCTGATTCAGGCGTTATTTTAAAACCTAAATAATCTGTAACAATATCTTTTTGAGCCATTTTATGTGCAAGGCTATCATTTGATTTATATCTTCTAGAAATTTTAATAGGGAAGAAGTCTTCAACAGCTGTCATATGTTGGTTTTCAAAAATTATTGCAGCCAATATATAGTTTATAAGTTCTTTAACTTTAGGATCTTTATATAATAAAAGTCTGTTATTATCAGTTTCAGCTATTAATTGTGCAAGCTTTAATGTTTGACTTTTTTCTATTTCTCCAAATATAACATTTGGATCATATTGTAATCCATTAGATTTACTAATAGAATATCCTTGTCTAAAGGCTTTTGATGCTTCTTTTGACATATACATCCCTCCTTAAAATTATTCCCATTCAATAGTTGCAGGTGGTTTAGAAGTTATATCATAAACAATTCTATTTATATTTTTAACCTCATTTACAATTCTTACAGAAACTTTTTCTAAAATCTCATAAGGTATTTTTGCAAAGGAAGCAGTCATGAAATCATGTGTCTCTACTGCACGTAGTGCTAGAGTATAGTCATAAGTTCTATCATCTCCCATAACACCAACAGATTTTAGATTAGTAAGTACTGCAAAATATTGATTTAAGCTTTTATCAAGTCCAGCTTTTGCAATTTCTTCTCTAAAGATATAATCTGCATCTCTTAGAGTATCAAGTTTTTCCTTAGTAATATCTCCAATAACTCTTATTGCAAGACCAGGACCAGGGAATGGTTGTCTATATACTAAATTTTCTGGTATTCCAAGTTCAAGTCCTGTTTTCCTAACTTCATCTTTAAATAGGTCTCTTAAAGGTTCTATTATTTCTTCAAAATCAACATAGTCTGGAAGTCCACCTACATTGTGATGACTTTTGATTGTTTGACCTTTTCCTACACCACTTTCGATAACATCAGGATATATAGTACCTTGTACTAGATAATCTACTTTTCCTATTTTTTTAGCTTCTTCCTCAAAGACTCTAATAAACTCTTCACCAATAATTTTTCTTTTTTGTTCAGGTTCTGTAATTCCTTTAAGTTTTGATAAAAATCTATCTTCAGCATTTACTCTTATAAGGTTTATATCATATTGTTCTCTAAATACTTTTTCAACTTCATCGCCCTCGTTTTTGCGAAGTAGGCCATGGTCTACAAATATACATGTTAAATTTTTTCCAATTGCCTTATTTAGAAGAATTGCTGCAACAGAAGAGTCAACACCACCAGATAGGGCACATAGTGCTTTTTTACCTCCAATTTTTTCTTTTAGAGTTTTTACAGATTCTTCAACAAATGATGACATTTTCCAATCACCAGTACATCCACAAACTTTGTATACAAAATTATGTATGATTTTTAGACCATCTACTGTATCATTTACTTCTGGATGAAATTGAATACCATAGATTTTCTTTTCTTCATTTGCCATACCAGCATTAGGGCAATCATCGGTACTTGCGATGTTTCTAAAGCCACTTGGAAGTTCATCTACAAAATCTGTATGTGTCATTAGGCATTGGTTTTCATTATTAAATCCAAAGAAAAGAGGGGAAGTATTATCAATTTTAACTTTTTTTATACAGTATTCACGTTTATCTGCTTCTCTTACATTTCCTCCTAATATATAGCTTATTAATTGCATACCATAACAAATTCCAAGCATCGGAATTCCTAAATCTAATAGTTCTTTACTTATGGTTGGTGCATTTTCTTCATAAACGCTTGCTGGACATCCAGTAAGTATTATACCTTTTGGTGCAATTTCCTTTATTTTTTCTATGCTAGTGTCAAAAGGTACTATTTCAGAATATACATTGCATTCTCTTACACGCCTTGCAATTAATTGATTGTATTGTCCAAAAAAGTCTAGTATAAGTATTTTTTCATTTTCTTTCATATACATTATTTCCTTTCTTATGGCGGAACAAATCTGTTATATGATATATCATTATAACTAAAAAAGTCCCAATTATTTCCTAAATTTCTACATATATTTTACCACAATTATTATCTATATGCAAACTTAACTTTAAATTTAGTTGCAAAATTTACATAATTTCATAAAATATATGGAAGAACAATGTAAATAAAAAACTTTGAAGGAGGGTACCCTAAGTGAAACTGGAAGGGAAAAAAATCGCATTTGGTATGTCAGATGTGTTTTATGCATTTAAAGATACAATAGCTGAAATAAGAAATGTGAAAAAGAAGCGGTGGAGAAGTTATTCCAATTATGCTAGAAGATACCTATAATAATGCTTTTAAACATAGAAATTTAAGTAATTACATAAAAGAATTAGAAGAAATTTCTAATAGAAAGATAATTTTTAAAGAGGAAGAAGCGGAAAGGATTGATGTAGATGTAATTGTGGCTGCACCTTTTTCTCGGAAATCATATTGCAAAACTAAGCACCTCTATATATGATACTACTATTCTGCTTGGAATTAATACGGTTTTAAGAGAAAACAAACCAGTATTACTTCGGAATTATTACAAAAGATGGACTTAGCTCAAATGCAGAGAATATAGGGAAGCTCTTGAATAGAAAAGATGTATTTTTTGTGCCTTTTTCTCAAAATAATCCGATTACCAAGCCAACAGCTCTTTCATATTCACCAAAATATATAGTTAAATCAATAGAGTATGCTTTAGAGAAGAAACAGATACAACCATTATTGATATAATACAAACATTTTTTCACTTTTTTTCAAAAAAGCATTGACAATAAACTTATGTTCGCATATAATAATTTTAGATTTACAAATAAACGTTCGTATAAAGGAGTAATTATTATGATAGTAAAAAATAAGAGAAAATTTGTAAGAGCAATTCTTTTAATTATTGGGATATCTATAGGAATAAACCTTTTAATAAGTACTACAGCATTTTCTCATCAAGATTTAAAATATAAAACTGTTTCTGTATCTTCTGGAGATACTTTATGGAATATTGCAGAGAAAGAGCAGAGGAGTAACTACTATTATAAAGGTAAAGATGTAAGAGATGTAATAAGTGATATAAAAGCAGTAAATGGGCTAAACAGTTCAAATTTAACTGTAGCCCAAACATTATCAATACCTACATATTAGAATATAAATGCATACATTTATACTTCTTTTCTTACCTGTATATCTTCTTCAGAAAGAGGGTTGCTTTCAACAGCGTTTCTTACTTGCACATTTGCCACATGTGTGTATATTTCAGTAGTTGAAATACTTTCATGACCAAGTAATTCTTGCAACGCTCTTATATCTACATTTCCATACTGATACATAAGAGTTGCTGCTGTGTGCCTTAATTTATGTGTTGAATATTTTGTAGTATCAAGACCTGCCTTTCTTAGTTCTTTTTCTACAACATATTGTACAGTCCTTTTGCTTATTCTTTCTAATCTTTCACTTAAGAATAGAGCATCTTCATGTTTGGGTTTGATTTTATTTTTAGGTCTCACAGCTAAATATTGTTCTAGAGCTTTCATACATGCTTTGTTAAGATATATAGTTCTTTCTTTATTTCCTTTGCCTATAACCGTCATTTTAGCTTCGTCAAACATAATATCCTTTAAACTAATTGAAACAAGTTCAGATAAACGCATACCACAATTTAAAAATAGGGTAATTATAGCAAAATCTCTTTCTACATTTCTATTATCTTTTTTAGAGTTTGCTTCAGATGCAGCTTTAAGTAGTTTTTGGCTTTCTTCAAGTGTTAAGTATTTTGGTTGTCTTCTGTCTAATTTAGGGTTTTCTAGGTTTTGAGCAGGATTTATTTCTAGTCCATATTCTTTATTATTGGTTATGTACGCAAAAAATACTCTAATAGTTGAAGCTTTCCTTGCAAGAGTTGCAGGTTTGCTGTTAAACTCTTCTTTTAGATAATATAGATATGAATGTATATCTTCTAATGTAATTTGCTTTAAAAAGGAAATATCGAGCAAATGTATATCTGTATCTTTAATATTTTCTTGTGAAGTTAATCCTAAGTGATTACACATAAACTTAAGGAAATTAGTCAAATCATAACTATATTCTTTTACACTATTTGGTGATTTATTAAGTATTACTGCAGAATATTGCAAAAATGAGTTTAGAAATTCTGGATTTTCTTTGTTATTTATCATGAATTTTGCCTCCAATAATATGATATTTACATATATGTATGCCACAAAAATTTCATTCCTTACAGCGATAGGGAATAGGGCGGATTTTACAGATTGTTTTTAAGCAAATACTATATTAAAAATATATTGTAGCATGTATTTAATAAATTTGTTATAAGAAATCAACAAACATATTAGAAATAAAAAGAATTTAAAATATTTTTATAAATCAAAAATTGCAAAAATATTTATAATTTGGGTTAAGTATTAAAAGATAAAAATATAAGAGAGAATAGTGGGTATGATAGAGAATATGGCTTAAAATTGAGTTAAAAGAAAGATATATTTATTTGTACAACATTGCACAAAATCAAAGCTATCTGTTAAGACGTCAAATAGTCAATTTTATTATCATCTACTTTTTTTATTTAATTTTAAGCTTTTTCTTAGGTTTACTACTTTTTTAATACATTTTGACAAATTAAATAATTGCATTTTTGTTTAATTTTTTGTTTTGTTTTTTTTTGTTGTTTACAATAATAATTTTTTTAATACACAAAAATAGGTTATTTTCAATTTTTGTGTACATAAAAATTGTCATAAAGTGTATTTTTTCTTTTTAAATTCTTTATTTCTTTTTTTTCTTATTATTTAATTATATTATTTTTTTTTGTTATATGTCAAATTTTTTTATATATTCTATTATTTCGTTGTCTGGTATTTGTAATATTTTTATTATTTTTTTTAATGTTCCTATTCTTGTTTTTTCTTCATTTTGTTCTATTCTTTGTAATTGTCTTGTACTTATATTTAATATTTCTGCTAGTTCTTCTTGTGTGTAGTTTCTTTTTATTCTATTTTCTTTTATCATATTACCACCTAGACATATTATGTCATATTTTTTTAAATATGTACACGATATAAAATGTCATATTTTTTTAAAAAACACTTGACATTATATGTCGTGATATGTTATAAAATATTTAACGACTTAAAATGTCGTAATAATAGTGTTCCTATTATTATTGTATAATAGTTATATTCTAGTAATATTAAACTATTATCACCTATCTAGCTAGGTTCGTGACTTGATTGCTCGTCGTCTAGCTAGAGTTAATATATTTTTCCCTTCAATGAAAAATATAAATTAAATTATTTATTAATGGGGTTTTTATGGATTTAAGTGAAGAAGAAAAAAGATTGTTGTTATTGTCAATTAATTGCTATTTAGAGAAAATGTCTTTTGTTTTTAATAATAGAAAATATTATATGGCTGATGATTTTTTATTTTCTACTTTTAAACAAGATGTTGTTATTTTGTCTAATCTTCGCGATAAATTTTTATCTGTTGAAACTTCTTTAATAAAGGAATAGGAGGAATAGCCAATGAGAGCTAAAGGAGAATTTGTATTTAAGGGGCTTGAAAAAAAAGATGGAGGAGAATTCCTAAATGCCCAGGGACAAAACATAAAATATGATGAACGTTATATTTTGAAAGTTGATGAAGTTGTTGACAATGATGTTAATGAAAGAAAGTTAAAAGTAGATGTAAATAATACATCACTTGTTGACGCTCTTAAAAAATTAAAAATTTATGACAAAATAGTTTTAGATTGTGATGTACTTTTATATCAAAATTCTGCAAAGGTTGTCCCTGTTGCAATAGTCAACAGTAACAATAAATAGAGGAGTATATCAAAACTCTTCAACAATAAAGGAGGTCAAGTACCTATGGAAGGAAGTGTTACAGGAATGGCATCTTTAGATTTTAGTCCAGTTATTACTGCTTTAACAAGTGCCGTAACACCAGCTAATATTATTAGCTTGGTTGGTTCAATCGTAGCTTTCGGAATACCTTTCGTATTTATGTGGTTTGGCATGAGAAAGGTAATAAAAATATTCCGTTCTGCGGTAATGGGTGGCAGAATAACTGTTTAGCTTTTGGCTTCTAGCTGTACCCCATTACAGCTAGAGGCTATTTATATTTAGGGGGTAATTATGAAAAATTTATCAGGTTTAAAATGTTTAGAAACATCTATAAAAAAGAATTTAATTGCTTTAGATACTGTTAAAAATTGGAAAAATTCTGTTGAAGGTTCATTAGCTTATCAGGAAGGTGATAGTGATAGTTTAGAAGAATATGAGGTTTTATCGTATATCGAATTTACTCTTAATTATTTAGATACTATGTACACTAAAACATATAAGAAAATGGGAGGAAAGAGGTTGCCTGTTTATGAGTGATATGACTAGTTGTATGTGCGGTTCTCATAATCCTATTGACATATTACGAACTAAGAAATACGTTCGTAATTTCTATAAAGAACATCCTGATTATTTTAAGCCTGAAGGAATTGTTATATTTTCTGCATTTCAAGGTCAAGGGAAAACTCTGAGTTCAGTTGATTATGTGAGGAACCTAACGTGGCTTTATCCTAAGGCTATTTTAGTAACAAATACTGATATAGAAGGTTTGAACCCACTTACAGATGTGAGAGAATATGAAGGTATTTCAAGTCTTACAGATATAAATAATGGATATAACGGCGTAATTTATTATATAGATGAAATCGAATTAGAATTTAATTGTTTGGAAAGTAAAGGAATTCCAGCAAATGTAATAAAAGAGTTTGCACAAGCTAGAAAGCAAAGAAAGCATATAATAGGTACTAGTCAATTCTTTTTAAGAGTTGCAAAGCCATTAAGAGAGCAAACAAAATTTGTTGTTATGTGCAAAAAAATTTTGGGCTTTATTCAAGTTAATTTATTATGTGACGGAATGAGCTTAAGTGAAGATAAAGGCAAAATAAAAATGAATGTATTAAAAAAATTCTGGTGGTTTCATACACCTGAGTTATATGATAGTTATGATACATTCGCAAAAATGAGAAGATATAGAGAGGACTGGGTGAGTTAAATGGATTATTCAATGGTAATTAAATTAGTAGCTGATTTAGTAACGTTTTGTTTTCCGTTTTCGTTAATATTCGGAGTAACAGCTAAATTGTATAGATTGGCTTATGATTTTATATTTAATAGAAAGGTAGAAATGTAAGAATGAAAATAATTTTTGTGGTTCTTGTTGGTTTGGCAATAATTGTAAACTTAGTTGCTTTTTTTGGAGAAATAGCAATGAAAAAGAAAATTAGTAAAATTGCTGAACAAAAAGAAAGAAAATAGGGCATTTGCGTTTTTTCCGGCTCTGCCGGAAAAACGCTTTGCCTATTCTCAAGAAAGAGGTGTTTGTATGTTAAGTCAAACAGAATTAGAGTATGTAAAAGGCGTATTAAATGCTTATTATGCAAAAGGTTATAAGTATTATGTAGTTCATACAGTTACTGAGTATAATAATGAATATGATGTTTGTATATATTTGTCTAAAATTGAGATAGAGGCTGTTACAGATAATTATTTTTCAATAGATAAAGGATTAAAGGTATTATTAGATAGTTCTTCTCGAACTCAAAATAGTTATTCTAGTAGAGATAGGGTAGATGGTTTTAGTGGAAATTTTACAGTAGATAATTCTGAGTTTATTTATACTAATGCTAAGAATGAATATTCTCTTACAACTATTCCTGTTAATCCTAATATTACAGTAGATTATAGTCACGATATGACAATGTATGCTTTGTGTTTTTTGATTACTATATTTTTTACTTACTTTTTTATTCGTGATTTGTTTATAAGGGGGAGATAAAATTGAAAAATAAAATACTTATTATATTGTTTTTTATTTCTTTTTTCTTCTGCTTGGCTGATTGTAGTTTTTCTTCTGCTGCAGAAAGAAGCGATTATATTAGCAATAAAGTAGATATAACTAAAAATGAAGAAACAGGCGAATATACATATACTTATGAGCTTTATGGTACTGGCGGTTTTCAATATAATTCTTTTGTTTTACCTAAAGAAATGGCAGATGATACGGCTTATATTATTACTATAAATCGTTCAGGCGTTCCTATATATATAAAGCCTACTAGTAATAATGAGATGTGGTCATATTGGGATAATTCTTCGAATTTTGTTACTACTGCAAAAGAGGGTGGCGGAGATGGTTGTCGAGCTAGTTTGTATAATAAAACTACTAAAACTTGGAGTGAATTAAAAGATTATACTGGTGTAGGCTATTCTCTAGACCATTTTATGCATCCTAATTATGTGTTAGAATGTTCTGGTGTAAATTTGTATTATGTTACAAATTTGCAGGGGCGTGACGTTTTTGGTTGGAAGTTTATAAAAAAATCATATTCTTTGCTTAAGCCTCCAGTGATGTTTACTTATCCTGAAGTTGAGTACGTTGAAAATGTTGGTTTTAGAGTATATATGGACACATTTTATAATTTTGATTATAGTGATGATATTGCTTCTATTGTTTCGGACTTTTTTGGTTTGGCTTATTGGTATTATGATGAAAGTGGTAATCATCAATATGGCAATTACACTGATGTTTTTGAAAGCATTTCTGTTCAAGATGATGGAGAAGGTCTGTATTATTTTGACTTAAAGTTCGGTGAGCATCTGCCTCTTGAATTTAAAACTAGTGGTAAAACATACAGAATATTGTTTTATTTTGACAATTCTACTATTTATCATCATAAAGAGTTTGAAGGTTTCGGCGAACCTTATACAAATTTAAAAACATTATTTAGAGTGCCTATTTATTTTAGATTTAATTCATCTACTGGTCTTGACTTAGTAGATAAAGACGGAAATAAGATAGAGAATAAGCCTGTTGAGCCTGTTCCTAGCTCTAGTCCTGAAGTTCCTAAAACTCCAGATCCATTGCAAGACGCATTAAATGAACAAACAAATGCTATAAAAGAAAATACTGAGGTACAAAAAAATATCTTTCAACAAATAATTGAATTGCCTCGGCAAGATTGTGGAAATGCTTGTAGACGCTATAAAGTCTATATTTATACCACATGATGGTTTTTTTCAAGAGTGGCTTGATGATTTGAATTCTTATTTTGGCGAGACATTTGGTATTTTGTACTATCCTTTTGAGCTTTTAATAGATTTTCTTAATCGTATAGGTGGTCTTAATGAAACAGGTACAGCAATAATACATATTCCTGAATTTAGTCTTAATTTAATGGGATATACCGCAAAGGTTATTCCTGCTTATGATTTCGATTTTAATAGTATATTAGTAAATGATACATATAAAAACATACATAATGTATATTTAATTGTTGTAGACGTTATATTGTGGCTTGGCCTTTTGTCGCTTGTTAGGAAGTTGTTTCGTAGTATTTTTGGCGGTGTACGTGATGATGATATTAAGCTAGATATTGACGATATTAATACTAGTGATAGTGGAACTATGTCTGCTAGTACATATAAGCCACCTAAGCATATGAAATGAGGTGTTTTTGATGATTGTTGAGGCTCTTGTTAATTTAATTACGGTAGTTATTAAGCTTTTAGCTGTTCCGTTTAATATTTTGCCAGATACTCCATCTGCTGTTGTTGATGCTGTTAATTATTATTTTGATTTGATATTTAGTAATTTGGACTTTTTGAATTTTTTTGTTCACGTTGATACGCTTAAAAATGTAGCTACAATAGCTATTATCGTTTGGACTGTTGATAAAACATTTTCGCTGCTCATGTGGATAATACACAAACTTCCATTTAGTATCGAATAAGAACTGCATCATCCCTTATAAGCCTATTACTACGTAGTTTTTGCTCTGATATGCGGGGGGTGAGCGAAGCGAAGGAGGGGGATAGCCCCCCCTGGGGGCAAGGCTAACGCCGTTTGAGTGTTTACATAAATTTTGAATTCTTCATAAAAAATATTAAATACCGCCGTATACAATAGACGGTGTTTAATGTATTATAATGCACATTAAAAAGGTAAAAAATGACCATTTCTTCTAGAGGTAGTAAGCTTTAACCTTGGTTTACAATGAAATTATGGAAATAGGTTACATAAAAATACAAAAATATAAAAATGGGGTGTATTTTTATGATAAAAATAAGAGATTTATACGCAAAATTTGAGTTAGATAATAATATAACATATAGTATTGATAAGTTAAGGCTTAAAACATATATGACTTATGAAAAATATAATGCTATTGATTTTTATTTTAGAACTTATTATAAGGATAAAATAAAAAAGTTTTGGATTAGTGATAGGCCACAATGTTTTCATTATAATTGGAATATTGAAATAGAGGAGGGAATAAGCTTTTATTTTGGTTTTTGTCATAATACAGAACAAAAAATAAGCGAACGTTTTGAACCCGAATATAATTTTACTATTGATTTTAATCCCAACAAACTTAAACAAGATAATTTGCTTATGTATTTACTTGGTCAAGTAGGAAAATGGTATATAGTTAGATATGATTTAGCTATGGATTTGAAAGTTAGTATTCTTGATTTGATTATAGATAAAAGCGGAAAACGTAAAATGCAAGTGTTTTCTAATGGATTTGATGATAAAACTTATACCTTAGGGAAGAGTGGAGCAGGTCACATAAAAATCTATAATAAGAAAAAAGAAAGTAATATTAATATGACTGGTGACTTGACTAGAGTTGAGCTTACTATTGATGTAAATGATTTTTATGTCGGAGCGATGTTATCTTATAATTATATTTTGAGTTTTCCAGATATTTATTTGAATAGCTATGTATATAGTTTAAGTGATTATCAATCTAAAGATAGGACTGTATATGCTTTGTTATATGCTGTACAAAATGGTTATCCTATAAATGATTTGAGCAGAGTTTATAAGAAGAAAATAAAAGATATGCTTCAAGGTGGTTATCAAATTAGATTTTCTAGTGTTGCAGCAAATAAGATACTTAAGCAAGTTATATATTATTATTTTATTAATAATCCACTTGTAATTTGGTCGGCTATGTGTTAGTATTAAAATTAAATATAAAATAGAAAAAAGTAGATGATAGTTATAACATTGCACAAAATCAAAGTTTTGTGCAAAATGCATATACTTATTTATTTCTTATATTCCTTACTATTCTTTTTTCAATATACTCCTATATCTGCTTGCCTTTTTTAATATCTAATATATTAAATCCTAACTACTATTACTATGCTTA
Organism: Clostridia bacterium; assembly: GCA_022791735.1. GTDB lineage: Bacteria > Bacillota > Clostridia > TANB77 > CAG-508 > JAAWPK01. The sequence continues at coordinate 1,244 of JAAVZQ010000093.1, read as the reverse complement.
ATATAAATATATTAACATATATAAATTAAATTTGCAATTGTTTCTTTTTTATTGAATATGAAAATCTGTAATTTTTGCTATTTATTGTATAGGAAATTTAAAATTTTATAAAATTGGCATAATTCTTGTATTTCAAGGGTTACGCCAGTTTTTTCTAACAACAAACTATATGTCTTTTTTATAAAAATGGCTTAAAATCGATTCTCGTGCGTCGATATTTTAGCTTATTTTCCAGGAATTCATAAGCTTACTATAAAAGTGCCTAAATATAAACAATGTGTCATAAGTCATAAAAATATATAACTAATGTAAATTGAAATATAAAATTTTCAATTTGTAATTAATTGTTTTTAATATTAAAATGTCTTAAAATGGTTTTATTAGCTTTTTACTATAATATAAAATTATATTATAGTAAATCAAATTTATTAGATATCTATTATATAAATTTACAATTTTATAATAAAAATAACTATTAAAAACCGCAAACAACAAATGTTCGCTTTTTGATATATAAACTTTTACATTATTCCCCTATTCCCTACTCAATTAAGGGTACCCCCAAACAGCTAAAATAGCCGTTTGGGGGCTTGTAATTCAGATGTTCTATTAAGTTTCAGCAATTTCTTCTAAAAGATCCGCAATGATATCCACATACTTCATGACAAAAGCGGATTCTCCGTCACCTCTAAAGCCGATATCTCTAAGTGCTGCGAGCATATTTTTATATGTCTCATTTCTTAAAGTTTTGGCATACCATTTTTTGAGCTCTTGATTGAGGAAACAATTTTTGAGTTTTTCTTGAATCTCGCAAATGATGACGCCGTCGCCTTGTGCCCGTTTACGGAGAGCTGCGGTAGCCTCACTTTCCCCCTCACAAGGGATAGTATACTTTTGGTAATCTAATTCAGGATTAACTTTACGGTATTGGTTGATGAGTTCGCCTCTAATAATCCGCATCCTCTCTTCGCTTTGAATTCCTAAATAGATTACATGAGGGCCAAGAGCGCGCTCTGAATCGTAAGTTATTTTCCAAATGAATGCCTTAGCTTCTTTGGGTGTCATTTGGCATATCTTATCGATTAATCCTGTCAATTCCTCCATTTCCATAGTAGTTTTAAGGGTACGCTTAGTTTTTGTCCTTAACTCATAAGCCATCTATTTTCCCTCCTACAAAAATTTACACTTGGTAAAGGAACTTTTTTATTGTATCATGTATTGATATTTACGTCAACATTTTTACT
>JAAVZQ010000092.1 GCA_022791735.1 Clostridia bacterium | reverse complement strand
TGAGGAGATAAGTTTTAGCAAATTATATGAAAAATATCATGGCCTTGTTTATGGTGTTTGTTTTAGTATTTTGAAGAATAAAGAAGATGCAGAAGATGTAATGCAAGCTGTGTTTTCTAAGATATATGAAACTTCAAAAGAAAAACTCCCTAAAAAGCATGAGGCAAGTTGGCTTTATTCTGTCGCAAGAAATGAAACGGTATCATATATAAGGAAGAAGAAAACAGTTTTGGAATTAGATGGTATTTATGATATCGAAAGTACAGATAATTCAATTGATGAAATAATCGATAAGGAAAGATATAAAAAGCTAATAAGTACTTTAAATGATAAGGAAAAGGAGATTGTTTCATTAAGAGTTTTAACAAATCTTTCTTTTAAAGAAATAGGAATATTGCTAGATGAACCTACAAATACAGTAAAGTGGAGATATCATAAGGCTATTCATAGTTTAGAACTCTTGATTACAAATTTAGCTTTATTTGTTATATCTTCTGTAGTTGGAATAAGAAGTGTACTTAAAGGGAAAAAAGTAGAAAATGAACAGATAATGGAAGATACAGAAAAGGAAGATATTGCTATAGAGGATGCACAAGATGAGCAGAGGAGAAATGAGACTTTGCAAGATACAAATACGACTACTTCAGAGACAAAAAAGGAAAATCAAAGTATAGAGCCTACTCCAAGTGATGAAGCTCAAAATATGGAAAGCACAAATACTGTTCAAAATGTTGTGCAAAATGGAGAGCTAAGTCATTTTGAAATAGGAGCTTTTGCAATGGCTTCTGTGTTTTTAGTATTAACTGTTTGCTTTTTATTTATTTTCATAAAGTCAAAATTATTTAGAAATAGGAATAATTAAAATTTGCTGTGAATTGTAACAAATTTTAACTAAAAAAGTTGATTTTACTATTGTAAAAATGGATAAAAAGTGATAATATTATTGCGTAAGAAACAAGGTTCTGGGGACCTCACTCACAATCTTTGATTGTGTAGTGGGTGAGGTTCCTATAAACATTGATATACGCACTTATGAAAGGAAAGAGATTTAAGTATGGGATTATTTAAAAAGATTTTTGGAGATTATTCAGAGAAAGAAGTTAAAAGGGTAAAACCTTTAGTAGATAAAATAAATAGTTTGGAGGACGGGTTTTCAAAACTTACAGATGAAGATCTTAGAAAGAAAACTGATGAATTTAGAGAAAGAGTAAAAAATGGAGAAAGTTTAGATGACCTTTTGCCAGAAGCTTTTGCAGTTGTAAGAGAAGGTGCTAAAAGAGTTCTTGGAATGAGACATTTTGATGTTCAATTAATACGGAGGTATTATTCTTCATCAAGGAAGAATTGCAGAGATGAAAACAGGAGAAGGAAAAACTTTGGTTGCAACACTTCCAGCATATTTGAATAGTTTGACTGGAAAGGGTGTACATATTGTAACTGTAAATGATTACTTAGCTAAGCGTGATAGCGAGTGGATGGGTAAGTTATACAGATTTTTAGGGTTATCTGTTGGACTTGTTATAAGTGGAATGCAGTTTGAGGAAAAGAAAAAGGCATATAACTCAGATATAATATATGGTACAAATAATGAATTTGGATTTGATTATCTAAGAGATAATATGGTTATATATAAAGATCAAGCTGTACAAAGAGAGCTAAATTTTGCTGTTGTAGACGAGATAGATAGTATTTTGATAGATGAAGCAAGAACACCACTTATCATTTCTGGTAGAGCAAATAAGTCATCTGATTTATACAAAAAGGCAAATGATTTTGTTAAAAAACTTACTCCAAAGATAATTGTTGAAGAGGATGCAAAAGATGAGGTGCAAGCAGAGGACAATGAAAATTATGATTATATAGTAGATTTGAAGGCAAAATCTGCATCACTTACTGGAAAGGGAATTAAAAAGGCAGAAAATATTTTTGGATTACAAAATTATAATGATTTGGAAAATTCTGATTTAGTTCACCATGTTAACCAAAGTTTACGTGCTCATGGTGTAATGAAAAAAGATATTGATTATATTGTAAAAGATGGAGAGGTTTTGATTGTTGATGAGTTTACAGGAAGAATAATGTATGGAAGAAGATATAATAATGGACTTCATCAAGCAATTGAGGCAAAGGAAAATGTTAAGATTGCTGATGAATCAAAAACACTTGCAACTATTACTTTCCAAAATTACTTTAGAATGTATGAAAAACTTTCTGGTATGACTGGTACTGCAATGACTGAAGAAGAGGAATTTAGGGAGATTTACAACCTAGATGTAATTAGCATACCTACAAATAAGCCAATGGTTAGAATAGATCAAAATGATATTATTTATAAAAATGAAAGGGCAAAGTTTGGTGCGATTGTAGAAGAAATTAAGAAAAGCCATGAAAAAGGTCAACCAGTTTTGGTTGGTACAATATCAATTGAAAAGTCAGAAAAATTGAGTAGTATCTTGAAAAAAGTAGGAATACCACATGAAGTATTAAATGCTAAGTTCCATGAGAAAGAGGCAGAGATAATTGCTCAAGCTGGTAAGTTTGGTGCTGTAACTATTGCAACAAATATGGCTGGACGTGGTACTGATATTATGCTTGGAGGAAACTCTGAATATTTGGCTTTGCAAGAGATGAGAAAGAGAAAAATACCTGAGTATTTGATAGAACAAGCAACTGCTTTTAATGAAACATCTGATAATGAGATATTAGAGGCAAGACGTATTTTTAAAGAGTTGAAAGAAAAATTTGATGAAACAATAAAGACAGAAAAGGATAAAGTTATTGCTGCTGGTGGTCTTAAGATAATCGGTACAGAAAGACATGAGTCAAGAAGAATTGACAATCAGTTAAGAGGAAGAAGTGGACGTCAAGGAGATAACGGAGAGTCAAGATTTTATATTGGGCTTGATGATGATTTAATGAAAATCTTTGGTGGAGATATGATAACTAATGTGTATAATACACTTGGTGCTGATGAGAATATACCAATTGAAGCAAAGGTTATTTCAAATGCGGTTGAAAGAGCTCAAAAAAGAGTTGAAGGTAGAAACTTTAGTATTCGTAAAAATGTACTTCAATATGATGATGTAATGAATGTACAAAGAGAGATTATCTATAAACAAAGAAAAGAAGTACTAGATGGTCAAAATTTGGAAAACAATATAAAGGGTATGTTAAATAGTACAGCAGAGGAGATTGTACATGTATACTTGGCAGATGGAGAGCATGCAAATAAAGAAGCTTTGGTTCAAGAAGTTAAGAATATTTTTGATGTAGATATTTCAGCAGATGTAAAAAAGGCAAATAAAGATAAGTTAATCCAAAAAATAAAAGAAGAGGCTATGGCTTTATATGAAAGTAAAGAGAAGGAAATTGGCGACAGCCAAATGAGAGAAATTGAAAGAGTAGTAATGCTTAAGGTTGTAGACCAAAAATGGATGGACCACATTGATGCTATGGATGAACTTAAAAATGGTATTGGACTTAGAGCTTATGGTCAAAAGAACCCTGTTGACCAATATAGGATTGAAGGCTTTGATATGTTTGATGAAATGGTTGCAAATATCAAGGTTGATGTAGTAAAACTTATGCTACATATGCAAAAAAGGGAAGAAGTAGAAAGAAGACAGATGGTAGAGATAACAAGGGCTGCACAAGAGACTTTAAATAGTATTAATGTAGAAGGGGAAAATGCACCAGCAGTTCCTGAAAAAACAAGTAATACAACTGTTGTAAATGATGAACCAAAAGTACGGAAGAAATGATCCATGCCCTTGTGGAAGTGGGAAGAAGTATAAGAATTGTTGTGGAAGAAATCAGTAATATCAATGTTAGTGAAGGTTAATATTAATTAGGGAGAGTTAGTACGTGGGACTTAAATCTTGGATAATAAATAAATTAGAAAGAGATGTTGAATATTCAGCTGGACATATAGAATTAGAGGATTTAGCTGAAGAAGATAGAGAAAAGTTGTTTAAACAATTTGGTG
>JAAVZQ010000147.1 GCA_022791735.1 Clostridia bacterium | reverse complement strand
TGTAGCTGTACCTTGATTTACTACATCTTCTAATATTACTGTCGCATTATTATCACTTGCCATAACAAATACATTTGTTAAATTACTGTCTTCTGCAATATATGCTGTATATGTTTTTGTTTCTTCATCATATGTAGTCTTATCAATTCCATCTATCAAAATTGAACTAATTCTTACATCTTCTGAAACTTTTTCAAGTTCTACCTCAAATGCATTTTTTGTTCCATCTTGTGCAGTAATTATTACATTAACAGTTGTAACTTTGTTTTCACTTAGTGTAACGTACTGCACCGAAGTTTTTATTTCTTCACTAAAGTTTTCAATTTGAACTTTTGCATAATCACTAGTTGCTACAACTTTTAATCTTGCATTATCATCTGTATTTGGAACTTTTGCTATATATTTACCATTTTCATCTGGTTTTACAACATTTCCATTTACATAGACTGCTTTTGCTGTATTATCTGTTGAAATTTTGCGTAAGTTAACTGTATATGTCTCTTTATTACCGTCTTCTGCTGTTACTTCTATTGTTACTTTTGTCAAATCACTATCTGTGTCCACTGGTGTAGTTACTAGTCCTACTGCTGATGCATCTTCTGCTGATACTGTTGCATAGCTATTTACTGCCTTTGCTTCAAGTGTAACTGATATGCTATCTGCTGGTATAAACGCATTATATGTTTTTGTTTCTTCGTCATAATCAGTTAAAACTTCAGTTCCTACTTTTACATATTCTAGTGCATTACTTGAAGATATTTTATTTATAACTACACTATATATTGCTTCTACTCCATTTTGTGCTGTAACTTTTATTGTAACATTAGTTGTTTTATCATTTGATAGAGTTATGTCTTTTGTACTCTGTTTGATAGTTCCTGTTTCCCCATCTATTGAAACTATCGCATATTCATTTGCTGCTTTTGCATATAAGTTAACACTTGTAGTACTTTCTGGTACATTTACTACATAAACTCCACTTTCATCTGGTCTTACAATATTTCCATTTGCTTTTACTTCAAACAATCCATTATCTGTTGATTTCTTTTGAAGCACTACTTTGTAAGTAGCTCCATTTCCATCTTCTGATATTACACTTAAGTTTAATCTTGTTATATCTGCATCTGTTGTAGCTGTGTAAGTTATAGTATTTGTACCTGTCTGATCTTCAATCATTGTTGTCGCTGTATCACTTACTGTTTTTGCGCTTACTTTTGCAGATGTACTTGTTTCTGGAATAAATGCAAAGTATGTCTTTGTTTCTTCGTCATAATCTGTAACTTCTACATCATTTACCTTCAAGTATTCTAGAGCTTTATTGTCAGATACTACTGTAATATTTAGAGTATGGCTCTTTGTATATGCTGTATCTTCTGCTGTAATCTTAATTGGTACTGAAAGTGTTTTTACCCCTTTAACACTTACAGTAAGCTCGTCTTCTCCCTTGTTTGCAAGGTCTGTTCCATTTATGTTGATACTTGCATTTTTATTTGTTGTTTTTACTTTGATAATCGCATTCTCTACACTTTCTAATACTGATATATTATATGTTTTTCCGTCTGTTTGAAGTGTTGCCTCTACTCCATTTACATATACTTTTACAATAGATGCGTCTTGTGAAAGCTTTTTAATCTTTAGTGTTCTTGTTTCAGTAGTTCCGTCTTCTGCAATTACTGTAATATCATATTCGTTTTCATCTGCTACTGTACTTACTTTTTCTGTTACTTCATGTTTTGTAAGGTCTCCTGTATCTATTTTAACTTTTGCTTCTTCATTTTTTGTTTTTACATATACTGCCCCCTCACTTACAGTTTCTTCTACTATTATTTCATAAGTCTTTGTCTCTTCATTATAGTTTGTCACTACTACATCATTTACTTTAATAGTTTCAATGCTTGTATCATTTGATACCTGTTCAATTTGAAGCGTATATGTTTTTTCTGTCTTTCCATCTTGTGCAGTAATTATAACTGGTACTTCTACAATCTTTGGAGAATCTGGTAATGTATATGTTATTTCATTCTGTTTTAACTTTTTCGCACTTGTATCAATCTGTACATTTGCATATTCATTACTTGCTGATGCTTCAATTTTTACAGTTTCTGCTCCTGCTAGAGCTGTAATATAGTAAGTATTTTCTGAAACTTCAATTGCTGCTTTTCCATCTACTTTAATCCACTCTAGTTCTGCATCATTTGATTCTCTTGCTATAATTAATGTGTATGTTTTTACAGCTCCCGTTTCTGATGTTACAGTTATTTGTATTGTTTCAGGATTATCCCCTTCCATATTTAAAGTTCTTGATACAATATGTTTTGTTTCTGTCTCTTCTGTATTAATTTGTATCATTGCATTTTCGTTTGTTGTCTCTATTATATATGGCACAGATGTTACTCCTGCTTTTATAAATGCTCTATATATTCCGTCTTGCTCTTGTATTACTGTTCCATTTACTTCTACTTTCTTTAAAGTATTATCATCAGAAGTTTTTTGAATTATTACTGTATATTCTTTTGTTGTTCCATCTTGTGCAATTACTGATACTGTAGCTTGTTTTGAGTTCACTCCGCTTAAGTTAAATGATTTTGTATCTATTTGGTCTTTATAGTCATTCGCGTCTATCTTAACTTTAGCATATTCGCTCATTGTCTTAACTTCCATTTCATATTCTTGTGTTTGCTCTGAAACTTTTACAATATATGTATCATTTTCTAATTCCCCTATACTGTTTCCTACTTTTACATACTCTAATGATGTATCATTTGATTTCTTTGCAATTCTTAATGTGTATTCTACTTCATCAGAGTCTATTGGTGATGAAACTACAATTTTTAATGTCTTTTCTTCATCACTTGTATCTATGTTAAAGCTTACACTTCCTATTCCATCTGCGATTTCCCCTACTTTTACTTTTGCTTTATCACTAGTTAATGTGATATTTACTGTTGAAAGATCTGCATTTCTGTCTATCCATGCTAAATATCCATCTTCTGTTTGTTCTGCTTTTACATTATTTACAAGTATTTGGTCAATTGTTAGTACATATTTCTTGATAACTGTTACTGTATATTCTTTTTCATCCCCATTTTCTGCTTGTACTGTTATTGTAAAGGTATTAGTGTCATTTGGTATATCTACTGCTCTATTTGCTACATGTTTAGAATATGTATCATCTTTAATCTTGACACTAGCTACGCTTTTACTTGCTTCTGCAGTTACATTTAATGTTGTTTTATCATTAGGAACTATTATCTGATATGTATTGTCAGAAGTTTGTGTGATACTTTCTTCTTCTATTCCTTCAGCTGAAAGTTTTGCAAGTGTATTATCTTTTGAATATTTCTGTAATAAAAGTTCATGTGTAAATATTGTTCCATCTTCTGCAATTACTTTAATGCTTACTTTTTGCTCTTCTTCCATTACATATACAGTTTGTGTTGTTTCATGTTTTTCATCATCTTGTCCGTCTATTCCTACCATTGCATTTTCAGTTTCTGTAACAGCTTTTATCACTGCATTTGTGTCATTTCCAATGTTTGCTGTATATTTTCCGTCTACTTTAGTTATTAAGTTTCCATTTACATATAATTCTTTAAGGTTTGTATTTCCTGATATCTTCTCTATGATAAGTGGATATGTTTTTTCTGTGCCATCTTCTGCTGTAACTGTAATTGTATAATTGTTTGTTTCATTATTTGTGCTTAAAGTTTCTGAAAGTGTATTTGATGTTCCAACATTTGTTATTCCGGACTTTTGCATTTTCATCTACTGTTTCAACTTCTGCATTTACGTTTGTTATATCACTTGCAATTTTTACCCTATATTCTCCAGCTTCATTTGGTGCTATAATGCTTCCATCTATTTTTACAAATGATAACTCTGTATTTTTTGACATTTCTAAGATTTCAAGTACATAATTACTTGATGTTTTTCCATCTTGTGCTGTTATATCAATGTTTACATTGTTTTTATCATTTAATGTAATATTTGCTGTACCTTTTGTCTTATCATTTCCATTAATTCCTATCATCGCTAAGCTATCATCAGCTACTGCTGTAACATCAAACTTAGTATCTGTATCTTTAACTTTAACTTGATAACGGTTTGTGTAAGGTATAGGTTTTGCAAGGCTTCCATTTACTGTAATCTCTTTTAAGTCTGCATTATCTGGTAATCCGTAAATATTTAAGTAATATACTTTTTCTGTTCCATCTTCTGCTTTTGTATTAATAACTAGTTTTACATCTTTTGTATTCATTGTTATGTCTTTTGTAATTTCTTTTACTTCGTATAATATATTATCTATTGCAACTTCTGCTTTTTCATGCTCCATAACAATGTGTACTTTTGGTTTGTTGTTTGCAGTTTTCATTGTGTATTCATAAGTGTTATCTGAACCACTTACAAGTGCCACGTTTTCTCCATCTACTGTTATTTCTTTAATGTTAGCATTACTTGATGTTTTTTCAATAATTAAGGTGTATTCCTCTATGCTCTTGTCTTGTGCTTGTACAGTAATTTTTACTGTACTTCCCTCTTGTGGTACTGATATGTCATACTCATCAATATGTACTTTGTATGGATTATCAGCTATCTTAACTTCTGATAAACTATACTCTGTTTCTGCTTTAATGTGTAAGTTTGTATATTTTTCATTTACACTTACTTTGTATGTATTCTCTCCTGGAACTCTAGTCG
>JAAVZQ010000091.1 GCA_022791735.1 Clostridia bacterium | reverse complement strand
GTTATGTTTTAGGAAGGATTGGTAGAAGAAATGGACAGACCAGATGAAACAATAATTGAAAGAGACATTGAAAAAGAAATGAAAACAGCGTATATTGATTATGCGATGAGTGTTATAGTTGCACGTGCTTTACCAGATGCAAGAGACCGGAATGAAACCTGTACATAGAAGAATTTTGTATTCAATGTATGAAGATGGAATTACATCAGACAAGCCTTATAGAAAATGTGCTAACACAGTTGGTTCCGTTTTAGGTAGGTATCATCCACATGGTGATGCGGCAGTTTATGATGCAATGGTAAGAATGGCACAAACTTTTACACTAAGATATCCATTAATTGATGGGCATGGAAATTTTGGATCAGTAGATGGAGATCCACCAGCAGCGATGAGGTATACAGAAGCCAGAATGGCAAAAATCGCAAATAATATGCTTATTGATATAGACAAAAATACAGTAGATTTTGTACCAAACTATGATGACAGATTGCAAGAACCAAGTGTATTACCAGCAAGATTACCAGCACTTTTATTAAATGGTGCATCAGGAATCGCAGTTGGTATGGCAACAAATATTCCACCACATAATTTATCAGAACTTGTTGATGGAATTATTAAAGTAATTGATGATGATGATGTTACAAATGAAGATTTAATGAAAATAATTAAAGGACCAGATTTCCCAACAGGAGCAACTATAGTTGGAAGAGAAGGAATAAAAGATGCTTATACAAAAGGTAGAGGAAAAATCATAATGAGAGCAGAGGCAGAAATAGAAGAAATGCCTGGTAATAGACAAAGAATTATTATTACATCACTTCCTTACCAAGTAAATAAAGCAAGACTTCACAAATATATTGATGATTTAGCAAGAGATAAAAAAATCGAAGGAATTTCTGCAATAAGAGATGAATCAGATAGAAAAGCAAATGTAAGACTTGTTGTAGAATTAAAAAGAGAAGCTAATGCACAAGTTGTTTTAAATAGATTATATAAATATACACAAATGCAAGAAACATTTGGTGTAATAACACTTGCACTTGTACATGGAGTTCCTAGAATTTTAACACTAAAACAATGCTTAGAATGTTTTATAGACCATAGAAAAGAAGTTGTAGTAAGAAGAACTAGATTTGAGCTTGAAAAAGCAGAAGCAAGAGCACATATTTTAGAGGGATTAAAAATTGCAATTGACAATATTGATGAAGTAATAAGAATTATAAGAGGTTCTTATGATGATCCTAAAGAAAGATTAATGGAGAGATTTGGATTATCAGAAGTTCAAGCACAAGCAATTCTAGATATGAGATTAAAAACTTTATCAGGTTTACAAAGAGAAAAAATAGAAGAAGAATACAATGAGATAATGAAACTTATTGAACATTTGAAAGCAATTCTTGCAAGTGAAAGTATGGTATATGACATAATAAAAGAAGAGCTACTTGAAATAAAAGAAAAATATGGAGATGAAAGAAAGACTAAAATAATTGCAAGTGCTGGTGAATTAGATGATGAGGATTTAGTAAAAGAAGAAGAAACAGTTATTACTTTATCTCATTTTGGATATATAAAGAGAATGCCAATTGATACATATAAGAGCCAAAAAAGAGGTGGAAAAGGAATAACAGGAATGACAACAAGAGAAGAGGATTTTGTAAAAGAAATATTTACTGCTTCTACTCATGACACAATAATGTTCTTTACTAATAAAGGTAAGCTATATAAACTTAGAGGATTTGAAATACCAGAGGCTGGAAGGACTGCAAAAGGAACTGCAATTGTAAATCTTTTGAGTTTAGATCCAGGAGAAAAAGTTTCAGCAATTATACCAATACAAAATATTGCAGAAGGTAAATATCTACTTATGGCAACTAAAAATGGTATAATTAAGAAAACTCCATTATCAGAATATGATTCTTCAAGAAGAACTGGACTACAAGGAATTGCATTAAAAGAAGATGATGAATTAATTTCTGTAAAACTTACAGATGGTGAAGATAATGTTGTTATGGTAACTAAAGGTGGTCAATGTATAACATTTGATGAAAAAGATGTAAGACCAATGGGAAGAGTATCACAAGGCGTAATTGGAATAAAATTAGATAAAGATGATACAGTAATTGGTATGGAATCTATAGTTGCAGGAAGTAAGCAAACATTACTTACAATTACAGAAAATGGATTTGGTAAGAGAACAGAACTTGATGAATATAGAGTGCAAGTAAGAGCTGGAAAAGGTGTTATAACATATAAAATTACACCAAAAACAGGAGAAGTTATAGGTGTTAAACTAGTAGATGAAGATGATGACATAATGCTTGTTACAGATACAGGTACAATAATTAGAATAAATGTATCAGAGATAACTATACTTGGACGTCCAACACAAGGTGTAACTCTTATGAGAACAAATGAAGGAAAAGTAGTAAGTATAGAGAAGATATCAGAAAAAGAAATTGAAGAAAAGACAGATGAAGAAGACAAAGAATAATTTTAAAAGGGCAGCCAATATATGAAGTTGACTGCTCTTTTCTTGTTTACTAGGAAAGCACTAACTTTCCTAGTAAGCAAGAATGGCTGAACGCTTGCCCGGCTTCGATTTCTCGCCTTTAGGCTCGAAACTTAAATCGGGCGGAACAAAGAGCGCCTCGGCACTTTGTTACGAAAATAATAGTAATTGTGTATACATAAAATTATTATTTGTTAATAACTTTGTTAGCAAAATCATTATTAATAACTTTACTATAAGGTGCTTTTTCTTTTAATTCACCAGCATCTTGAATGACAGTTTGTAAAAGTTCAAAGCTATCTTCAGAAATATAAGGAGAAGTACTCCATACATCAATTGCTTTATACCTATTTAAAACAGTAACAATTAAATCTGTTTCAGTATCAGGAAAATAAGGGGCTATGGCCGAAGCTACTTCTTCCGTAGTATGTTCTTGCATCCATTTTTGAGCTTTATAGATTGCATTTGTAAATTTCTGTATTATGTCTGGATTTTCCTCGATATAACTTTTTTTTGCAAAATAAGCTGTATATGGCATTTCAGCAGTTTCTTTACCAATAGATGAAACTATATATCCTTTTCCTGCAAGTTCTGTACTAGATGCAGTAGGTTCAAATAAAGCAACATAATCAGCATTACCGAGATGAAAATGCACCTGCCATTAAATCAAAACTAATACTATCATCAAGAACTACATCAGTTTCAGGATTTATTCCATGTTGATTTAAAACATATCTTAGTGTCATATAAGGGAC
>JAAVZQ010000011.1 GCA_022791735.1 Clostridia bacterium | reverse complement strand
TTTGACTTATCTATTCCTATCTTTTCAATAGTATTATCTGTATCTCTTATTCCTGCTGTATCTATAATTTTAACAGGAATACCTTGTATTGTAATAAATTCTTCTATTGTATCTCTTGTTGTTCCTTCTATATCAGTTACAATAGCCCTTTCTTCTCCCAATATGGCATTTAACAAAGATGATTTTCCAGCATTTGGTCTACCAATAATAGTAGCTTTTATTCCCTCTTTTATCATCTTTCCATTTTCAAAACTCTTTTCTAATTTCACCAATTCCTCTTCAATTATATTTAAAATCTTTAAAGTTTTATCATTTGTAACTTCTTCTACATCATACTCTGGATAATCAATAGAAGCCTCTATATCTACTAATATATCCATAACATATTTCCTAATTAATGATAACTTATCTGATAGTTCTCCGACTTAATTGTTTAATTGAAGCTTTTGCTTCTTTTTCTGTTTTAGCATTTATTACATCTATTATAGCTTCTGCTTGCGATAAATCTATTCTGCCATTTAAGAAAGCTCTTTTAGTAAACTCTCCGAGGTTCAGCAAGAATTGCCCCATTTTCTAAACACAATTCTAAAATTCTTTGCATAATAATTATACCACCATGAGAATTAATCTCGCACATATTTTCCGTTGTAAACGATTTTGGAGCCTTAAAGAAACTAACTAGTACTTCGTCAATTATTTCGTCTCCTGACGCAATATAGCCGTATCTTATGGTGTTCGGTTTTATGTTTACTAATTCGTCCTTTGTTTTAAAAATTTTTCTAATAATATCAAAACTCTCATCTCCACTTAATCTTATAATACCAATTCCTGCATTTCCTGGAGCCGTAGATATTGCAACTATTGTATTCATATTTTTCTCTTTCCTTTCAAAAAAATAAGATCAAAGTAAGATTATATTCAATAAAATTGAATATATAAATCCTCACTTTGACCTTAGATTTAATATAAAACTTATTTGACTTTACTGTTTCCGTAAGCTAAAACCATTATTTTAAAGAAACAACAACTTTTCTATGCATACCCTCTCCTATACTTGTTGTTTTCACTTTATTACTATTTTGCAATTTTGAATGAATAATCTTTCTTTCATAAGGAGTCATTGGTTCTAAAGTTATTGATTTTCTAGTTCTTATAACACTTTTAGCAATTTTTTCTGCAAGACTTTCTAATGCTTTTTTTCTTTTCTCTCTATATCCTAAAACGTCTAATTCTACTCTAATTCTTTCACTATTATCTTTTACTGCAACTGCAGTAAGTATAGTTTGAAGTGCATTAAGCGTCTCTCCCCTATACCCTATCAAAAAGTCTGCTTTTTTATCTTCTATTATTATTTCAATTACATTTTCCTTTGTATTGCATTTATACTCGACTTTTTCTCCTACTGATGTTTCCATAAATTTATCTAAAAATTCCATTACTTTTTGTTTTGAACCTTCTAGTACTTGCTTATCTATTTCTATTATTTCTTTTTTCTTCTCTTTATCTACTTCATGTTTTACTTCTTCTCTTTTTTCCTTAAGCTTTATCTCTACCTTAACAACTCTTGGTGCTAATATATCAAAGAAACTTCTTTTATCTTCATCTTTAATTACTTTTATCTCGACATCGTTTTTAGATACTTTTAATTCTTTTAGTCCTTTTTCTATTGCTTCATTAGTAGTCTTTCCTTCAAATATTCTCGAATCAGGCATCTACTTCTTCCTCCTCATCTTTTATCAATACATTTAATAATAATCTTTCAGCTATCATAATTATATTATTTGTAAGCCAATATAAAGCAAGTCCAAGTGGTGCTACAAGTGATATTGAAACTGCTAGAATAGGCATCATAAGTGACATGTTTTTATTAGTCTGCATCATAATATCTATTTCTTGGCCTTCTCCACTTTCATTTCCACTATCTGATTTTTGCTTTTTCTGCATAGAAGTTGTTATTCTTATAGATATAAATGTAGTAATTACATATAAAACAGGTATTACATATGTTCTCCAATCAGATAAATCTCTTGATGGAATACTACTTAAGTCTAATCCTAAAAATTCCATATTAATAAATACATTATCATCTTCTGCTGCTTTTTCCCTAATTATTGATATTTCAACATAAGAATCCTTTTTACTATCTTCACCTTCACTTAACTCTTGTGTATACTTTTCCATTAGCTCAGGTTCAACTTTTTTCATATATGTAAGTGGGCATCTTATTAAATAAAATACTGATATTAATAGTATAAATTGTACAATTGCTGTAAAACATCCTCCAAAAGGATTCATTTTTTCTCTTTTATATAACTCCATTGTTTCTCTCTGCAAAGCCTCTGGATTATTTTTATTTTTTATTTGTAATTTCTTTAATTCATCTTGAACCTTTGCTGTCTTTTTCATAGTTTTTTGTTGATTTATTGAAATTGGTAATAATGCAATCTTTACAATTATTGAAAATATTATAATTGAAAATCCATAATTTTGAATTATATTATATAAAAAATTCAATAAATAACCAAATAAATTGGCAAAAAAAGCAAACATATATATACTCCTCTACTCTATTTTAGTGGATCATATCCACCTTTTGAAAAAGGATTACATCTAATAATCCTTTTTATACTATATAAACATCCCTTTATTACTCCGTACTTCATTACTGCTTGTTTTGCATACTCTGAACATGTAGGATAATATTTGCAATTCTTCCCTAAAATAGGTGAAATATGTTTTTGATATTTTTCAATTATATAAATACAAAATTTTCTCATACCCTACTCTTGTCCAATTTTACTCAAGATTTTTTTCATATCTGCTTCTATTTCTCCAAATTGTACTTTATATATATTAGAATTCTTTTTCACTAAAAATACTATATTATAATTCCCTTTTAGTTCTTTTTTATTTAGTCTATAACTTTCTCTTATAAGTCTTTTCATCCTATTTCTCTTTACAGCTTTTCCAAATTTAGTTTTTATTGCTATTCCTATTTTATTAACCTTTAAGTTGTTTTTTACAGCAAAAGCCTCTATATATCTTCCAGAATAATACTTTCCCCTATTAAGAATGAACCTAAATTCATAGTTTTTCTTTAATCTCTCTGTTTTTTTCATTTTTTCCAAACCTTATGCAAAAAGGACCTAAATATACCTAATATTAGGTCCTATAAATTATTTATGCACTTAGTTTTTTTCTTCCTTTTAATCTTCTTGCTTTCAATATGTTCCTACCAGATCTTGTTTTCATTCTTTTTAGGAAACCATGTTCTTTTTGTCTTTGAATCTTTTTTGGTTGATATGTTCTTTTCATTTTGCACCTCCATAAGTTAATATAACGTTATAATTATAACTTATATAAACTATACTTGTCAAGTTTTTTTAATTTTTTCTTACGGAAATAATAACTTTGTTGAATTTTCCACATTTTTTCATAAATTTTCCACATTTTCATTGACATTTTTTGATATTTTTTGATATTATATTACATGAAATAAAAAATAAAGATGGAGGTTTTTATGAAGGACAATTACAATTATCAAAAACTAATGGATGACGTCAAAGCTAAGGCACAAGAGGGAATTCCTTCTGTTGCTTATAATACTTGGATGGCACCACTTGAACTTTTATCAATCGAAGGAAATGTTGTCACTTTAGTTGCTCCATCTTCTTTTTTTGCTGAACAATTAAAGTCTTATGAATTCTATTTAAAAAATTGTTTTAAAGAAGTCACTCAAAGAAACTTTGAAATAACATATATTTCACAAGATAAAATAGGACAATCTACAAATAACTCTCTTATTAATTCGCAAGCAGTAAAATCAAATCTTAATTATAAATTCACCTTTGAATCATTTGTAATAGGTGAAAACAATAGATTTGCACAAGCCGCAGCACTTGCAGTATCAGAAGCACCTGGAACAGCCTATAATCCATTATTTATTTATGGAGGAGTTGGTCTTGGAAAAACTCATTTAGTACAAGCAGTTGGAAATGCAGTTTTAGAACGCAATCCTACAAAAAAGGTATTATATGTGACATCTGAGCAATTCACAAATGAATTTATAAATGGCATTCAAAGTAATTCAAATGAAAACTTTAGGCAAAAATACAGAAATATTGATATTTTAATAATTGACGATATTCAATTTTTAGCAGGAAAAGAAGGTATACAAGAAGAGTTTTTTCATACATTTAATGCACTTAGAGAAAACAATAGTCAAATAATACTTACATCAGATAAGCCACCAAAGGATATCCATCCACTTACAGAACGTTTAAAATCAAGATTTTTAGATGGACTTTTAGTAGATATTTCTAGTGCAAATTATGAAACAAGACTTGCAATCTTAAGAAAAAAAGTTGAACTCGAAAGCATTGTTATAGATGATAATGTTCTTGTAAATATCGCAACTAGAATTGACACAAATATTAGAGAATTAGAAGGTACACTCAAAAAAATAGTAGCTCAAGCGTCACTTACACATAGTCCAATTACCCAAGAATTAGCAGAAAAAGCTATATCTGATGTAATAGCTCATAAAGAAAAAGTTATTTCTGCAGATTATATAAAAGAAACAGTTTCTAAATACTTTAATATAGATGTAGCAGATATGAATAGTTCAAAACGTTCAAATGATATCGCATTTCCAAGGCAAATTGCAATGTATCTTTGTCGTGAACTTGCAAAAATGCAATATAAAAATATTGGTATAGAATTTGGAAATAGAGATCATTCAACAGTTATGCATGCTTGTAACAAAATAGAACAAGAGATAAAAAAGAATAAAGATACATTAACTCATGTGGATAGTGTGAAAAACATTATTCTAAAACCAAAAGAATTCTAATGAAAAGATTTAGAAGAAATTTGCAAAAAATATTGTTTGTAAAAACATTTGAACTAAAAAACAAATCAATTTCTTCTTACGGAAGCAGTCTGTTGGTTATTCACAATATAATGTGAACATTTAGTTGATAAATTGTTGAAAACTAAAATATCCACCTTAAAAAATTTTTCTTGTGGATATTAATTAAAATTATTAACAACTTATGCACATAAAAATCCCTTAGGGATTTTTAATAAAAAAACAGTTTTCCACACTTTCAACAAACCTACTACTACTACTACTAAAATTATTATATAATTATAAAGGAGGAAAAGCCCCATGAGATTTGTATGTGAAAAGACAAATTTGCTCAAAGCTACTAATTCCGTAGTAAAAGGAGTAGCTTCTAAAACTACAATGCCTGTACTAGAAGGAATATTAATTCAAACAAATGATAACCAAGTAAAATTAACAACCTACGATTTAGAACTAGGAATAGAATACCTAATAGATTGTGAAGTAAAAGAACAAGGAAACACAGTAGTAATAGCATCAGTATTTAGTGAAATAATAAGAAGATTACCTGATGCAGATATAACAATATACTTAGATGAAAAAGGTTTACTTGTAATAGAATGTGAAGGTTCTTTATATAAACTTGCAACAATGAATCCTGAAGAATTTCCAGAATTACCTACAATAGATGAAGAAAATTGGGTTGAGATAGAACAAAATACATTAAAAGATATGATTAGAAAAACCATATTTGCAGTAAGTACAGAAATACATAGACCAATATTTACAGGATGCTTATTCGAAATAAAAGAGAATAAACTAAATGTTGTTTCAATTGATGGGTATAGATTAGCTTGGAAAAGCAAATTTTTAGAGGAAAAAGTAAATGACTTTAAAGTAGTAATTCCAGGAAAAACATTAAATGAAGTAAACAAAATATTAATGGATTCTTTTGATAAAGTAAAAATAAGTACATCTAAAAATCAAGCACTATTTGAAATGGAAAATTGTAAAATAGTTACAAGATTACTTGAAGGGGATTTTCTAGAATATGAAAAAGTTATACCAAGTAATTGGGAAACAAGAGTAAGAGTGAATAAAAGAGAACTACAAGAATGTTTTGAAAGAGTAAGTTTGATTTCGATGTCTACAATAGAAAAAGAAAGAAAATATCCTGTAAAGGTTTCAGTAGAAATAGGGAAGATAGTTATATCATGTAAAAATCAAGCAGGAGACGCAAAAGAGGAAATATTTTTATCAACAGAAGGAAAAAATCTAGAAGTAGGATTTAATCCAAAATACTTTTTAGATGCTTTAAAAGCAATAGATGATGAAGAAATCTTTGTGAATTTTGGTTCAAGTTTTTCTCCATCTACAATAAAATCAGTTGAAGATACAGGAGATTACGTATATATGGTTTTACCTATAAGAATTCAAGAATAGGGGATAGGCATGTACATAAAAAAAATGGAATTAACCAACTTTAGAAATTATGTAAAACAAGAAATTGAATTAGGAAGTAACATAAATATATTATATGGAAACAACGCACAAGGAAAAACAAACATATTAGAAGCAATATATTTATCAGCAATAGGAAAATCATACAGAACAGTAAAAGATAAAGAACTTATAAATAAAGATAAGGAGTTTTCTAAGGTAGAAGTAGAGTTTGCTAAAAAAGATAGAGAAGGAAAGATAGCAGTAAATCTTTCTGATAAAAAAATAATTTCTGTAAATGATATTAAATTAAAAAGGATGAGTGAAGCATTAGGAAATATCAATATAGTATTATTTAGTCCAGAAGAAATAACAATTTTTAAAGAGGGACCAGATAAAAGAAGGAGAATGCTAGATATTATAATAAGTCAACTAAGGCCAGCTTATGTTTTTAATCTAAATAACTATATGGAAGTTTTGAAACAAAGGAACAATTATTTAAAACAAATAAAGTTTGAGAATAAACCAAAAGATATGTTAGATGTGTGGGACATGAAACTTGCAGAATATGCAGAAGCTATAAATTTGTATAGACAAGAGTTTATGAAAAAGATAGAGAAGAAGATAGCACCTATACATAATACTGTAACGCAAAATAAAGAGCACATTGAGATAAAATATATTTCAAATTTTGAAAGCAAGGAAAAATTTTTGAAGAAAACAGCAGAAAGTAGAGAACTAGATATTATAAAGGGGTTTACTGTACATGGAATACATAGAGATGATATAAAACTCTATATAAATGGAGATGAACTTGGAATATATGGATCTCAAGGACAACATAGAAGCGCAATTTTGTCAATAAAACTTAGTGAACTTGAAATAATAAAAGAAGAGATTGAAGAAAATCCAATACTTCTTTTAGATGATTTTATGTCAGAATTAGATAAGGAAAGACGTGAAAAATTTCTAGAAGATATACAAGATAATCAAGTAATTATTACTTGTACAGATAAGTTGGAATTAAAAAATGAAAAAAAGAAAATATTTTATGTAGAGAATCGGAAAAGTAAGTATAAAAAACAATTAGTACGTTTTATTAGAAAAAAAGTACTTGATTTTTTTAGGAAAGTAATAATATAATGTAAAAGAGCAAAACTAAAATAAGACAAAAAAGAAGGGAAGAGGGATACTATGGAAAAAATAGATCATGAATATGGAGCAGAGCAAATACAGGTATTAGAAGGATTAGAGGCAGTAAGAAAAAGACCAGGTATGTATATTGGTAGTGTTTCTGTAAGAGGATTACATCATTTAGTATATGAGATTGTAGATAATAGTGTAGATGAGGCATTGGCTGGATATTGCAAAAATATTCATGTAACAATAGAAGAGGGAAACATTATATGTGTAGAAGATGATGGTAGAGGAATACCAGTAGAAAAACATGCAAAAACTGGAATATCTGCAGCAGAAACAGTGTATACAATATTACATGCAGGTGGAAAATTTGGTGGAGATAGTGGTTATAAAGTATCAGGTGGATTACATGGAGTTGGTTCTTCCGTAGTGAATGCGCTTTCAGAATGGACAGAAGTTACAATTCAAAGAGATGGTGGCATTTATAAAATGGAATTTGAAAGAGGTAAAACGGTAAAATCATTAGAAAGAATAGGAGATTCAGACAAAACTGGAACAACAGTAAGATTTTTAGCAGATGATACTATATTTGAAACTACAAATTATGAGTATGAAGTTTTAGAAAAAAGACTAAGAGAAATGGCATTTTTGACAAAAGGTTTAAGAATTACACTAGAAGATAAAAGAAAAGAAGAAGTAGAAGAGATAAATGAAGATGGAATTGAGGAGACAAAAGAAGTAAAAACTAAAAAAGCTGATTTTTGTTTTGAGGGTGGACTAAACTCTTTTGTTGAGTACTTAAATAAAAATAAAGAAAAAATACATCAAATACCAATATA
The DNA here is from genome assembly GCA_022791735.1 of Clostridia bacterium. Taxonomy (GTDB): domain Bacteria; phylum Bacillota; class Clostridia; order TANB77; family CAG-508; genus JAAWPK01. Next base: position 6,840 of record JAAVZQ010000011.1, on the reverse strand, counting down.
TATTGAAAAACAAGGTGAAGTACCGATAGAAGTTGCAATTCAATATACAACTGCATATTCAGAAAATATATATACATTTGTAAATAACATTAATACAATTGAAGGCGGAACACATTTAGAAGGATTTAAAAGAGCAGTAACAAAAGTATTTAATGATTATGCTAGAAGTCATAATATTATAAAGGAAAAGGATCCAAACTTAGTTGGAGAAGATATAAGAGAAGGAATGACAGCAGTTATTTCAGTAAAAGTAAAAGAACCTCAATTTGAAGGACAAACAAAGACAAAACTTGGAAATAGTAATGTTACAGGAATAGTGTTGAATGCAGTAAGTGAAGCACTATCAGCATTTTTAGAGGAAAATCCAAATGTGGCAAAAGCAATTCTTGAAAAATGTATAAGCGCATCAAGAGCAAGAGAAGCTGCAAGAAAAGCAAGAGAATTAGTAAGAAAGAAAAATTCTATGGAAGGTTCTACACTTCCTGGAAAACTTGCAGATTGTAGTAGTAAAAATGCAGACGAATGTGAAGTATACATAGTCGAGGGAGATAGTGCAGGAGGAAGTGCAAAACAAGGAAGAGATAGAAAATTTCAAGCGATACTTCCGCTTTGGGGAAAAATGCTTAATGTAGAGAAGTCAAGAGCAGATAAGATATATGGAAATGACAAATTACAACCAGTTATACTTGCAATAGGAGCAGGTATTGGAGCAGACTTTGATATTACAAAAATAAGATATGGAAAAGTAATTATTATGGCCGATGCCGATGTAGATGGAGCACACATAAGAACATTGCTACTTACATTTTTCTTTAGATATATGCGTCCACTAGTTGAAAATGGAAATGTATATTTAGCTCAACCACCACTTTACAAATTTTCTAAAAAAGGTATGGAGGATTTGTATTGGTATGAAGATGATATGACAGGCGCATTTAAAATTTTAGAAGAAAGAGGAGTAGCAAGAGACCAAGTAAGTATACAAAGATATAAAGGTCTTGGAGAAATGAACCCAGATCAACTTTGGGAAACTACAATGGATCCTGAAACAAGAATACTTGTAAAAGTAAAACTGGAAGATGCAATGAAAGCGGATGAAACATTTACTCTATTAATGGGAGATGAAATAGAACCAAGAAGAAAATTCATAGAAGAAAATGCAAAATATGTAAAGAACTTAGATATATAAAAAATTATAGACCAAGAGGGCTCCTATTTAGGATGCCCTCTGTTGTCTCGATAAAACTAATATTAATCTTCAGCTAGAACTAATGCACCTAACTTTTTCATTTGATATATATTGCTATATAAACAAACAATCAGCCAAACACATTAATCTTTCGCTCGATTATAAATACACTAGCAATTTATATATTCATCCCAAGGGGACTAATAACACAAACTACACAATATAAATATAGTCTTAACTTCAAATATATTTACTATAATTTAATCACATATCAATAATAGATGCAACTTGCATACAATAAATATACTCTCGTCTCCGGAAATAGGTAACCTAAAATCAAAGCTACATATCACCTTTGCACAAACAATATAAAGCTTTACACGAAACCTCATATTGCTCTTAGTTCAACTAATATTAATCTTATGTTAATTATTATAAACAATAAAAAGTAAAATAAACTGTCAAAATTTTGAAAAAACACTTGACAAATAAAAAAATAATGTTAAAATAATACTTACAATTTGTTTCAAATTATTTTAATCTAAAAAAGTTTTTCGAACTTTTACTAAAATCACAAGTTATAATTTAATAATGGAAAAGGAGAGAACATGCAAAAAGAAAAAGAATTATCACTACAAGAGTGGCTGCCTTTTGAATGTATTTTAGATGCTGGAATAGTTCTTCTTAAAAATAGTGAGTATATTAAAATTATAGAAGTAATTCCAATAAATTATAGTCTAAAGTCGGAGTTAGAAAAAGAAGGTATTCTAAATTCGTATAAGACATTTTTGAAAACTTGCAATTTTGATATTCAAATATTAATTCAAAGTAATAAAGAAGATTTATCAAAACATATTTTAAAAATTAAAGAAACAGTCAAAAGGGAAAATAGTTTAAATATCTTAAAAATTTCACACAAATATATTGAATTTATAAATAGGCTAAATAATGAAAAAAAGTCAGCATCTAAAAATTTCTATATTATTATAAAAACTAAAAATGAATGTAAACCAGAGAAGTTGAGTATTTCAGAACTTAACGAAAATTTTTTTAAAATCAAAGAATGTCTTTCAAGATGTGGAAATATTGCTATGGAAATAGAAAGTAAAGAAGAAACAAAAAACATATTATTTACTTTTTTTAATGCAAGAAAAAATTTTTTAACATAAGGAGGTAAAACTATAAATAAGCTAAGTAAACTAAAAAATGAAACACAAGAAGAATTCAAATTTAAAGAAGGAACGTTTACAGATAAAGATTTTATGTCACCATCGTACATAGATTTGAATAATCCTAAAATGATGGAAATTGATGAAATGTATTATTCGACACTTATTGCAGTAAACTATTATAGAGAACAAGAAGAACTTATTTTAAAAAACTTAATAGACACCAATATTAATATGAATATATCAGTATTCTATGAAAAACAAGATAGTTATAAAACTATAAGAGAACTTACATATCATATAGGAAATGTTGGAGTAGAGCTTAAGGAAAGTAATCAGAACAAACAAGACATAGATATAGCAGCTTTTAGTTATAATGATGCAAAATATATAAGAAAAGAAATGCAAGTAAATAATGAAGAAATTTACTATATGTATATCTATTTAACAGTATTTTCAAAAGATAAAAAAGAGTTAGAATATCTATTAAATAAAGTAGAAGGAATTGCACAAAGTAGAGGAATACAAACAAGAAGAGCCTATTTTAGAGAAGAACAGGGATTTTTGTCAACTACTCCTCTTATGATAAATCATAATCAAATTAAAAATGTTGCTAAAAGAAACATACTTACATCAGGTTTAGTATCAACATATCCATTTATATCTTCTACAGTGTTTGATGAAAACGGAATATTTATTGGAACAAATATCTACAATAACTCTTTAGTTTTTATAGATAGATATAATAATAGGAAATATAAAAATGCTAATATCTGTATATTTGGAACGAGTGGTGCTCGGAAAATCATATTATACGAAGTTAACAATACTTAGAAATAGATTGCTTGGAACAGAACAATATATAATAGATCCAGAAAGAGAATATATAAATATTTGTAAAAATTTAGGTGGGACACTTTTAAAAATAGGACCTGCATCTGACACTTTTATTAATGTTTTTGACATAAGAAAAGAAAGTGTAGAAGATTTAAGTCAAGGATATTTAGCAACTAAAATTCGGAAAGCTTATAGGATTTTTAAATTTGATATTTGGAGAAATGGATGAAGAAGAAAAAGCGGTAATAGAAGAAAAATTGATAGAATGCTATAACTTAAAAGGAATTACTTTTGATGATGAAACACTTTACAAAGAGAAATTTATAAAAGGACAAAAGGAGAAAATATTTAAAGAGAGCATAGATATGCCAATACTAGAAGATTTGTATAATATATTGGGAGATACAGAGAAAACGAGAATTTTTAAAATAAAACTAATACCATTTATAAGAGGTTCTTTGAAATTTTTTAATAATTATACAAATGTACAAATTGACAATAAATTAATTGTAGCAGATATTTACGAATTGGGTGAAGAAAATATTAAGTATGGGATGTTCATATTTATTGAATGTTTTTGGGACAAAATTAAAACAGATAGAAATATAAAAAAAGCAATATACTTAGATGAGATATGGAGACTTATTGGTGTAACTTCAAATAAATATGTGGCAAGTTTTATATATAAGATATTTAAAACTATAAGAAAATATGGAGGAAGTGCGGTTGCAATAACTCAAGATGTATCAGATTTATTTAGCTTAGATAATCGGAACATATGGAAAAAGCATTTTGAACAACTCGAGTATAAAAACATTTTTTGCACTAGAAGAGGAAAACATAAAAATATTATGTGAATATTCAAACCTATCAGAAAAAGAAAAGATAGAAATTAAAACTTTAAAAGGAGGAGAGTGTTTGATGTTTGTTGGAGATGATCATATATTAACTAAGATAGAAGCAGATGACTTTGAAAGGGAGATTATAAGTTAAAGTGAAAAGAGTAATAACTGCAATTGGAAATGAAGAATTAAATAAAATGCTAAGAAAGCAGAAAGACATATTAATTGAAAGTCCAGACATCCAATATCAAGAGGGAATAATAGAAGCAATAGATAAATATCCAAAAACTGATATAGTAATTTTATATGAAAACATAATTGGAGAAATAGAACTAGAGGATTTGATAAGAAGTATAATCATTGTAAAAAACAATATTGAAATTATACTAGTAGTGGATAGAGATGTAGAAATACAAAATAAAGAAGTAGTTAAAATAGTGAAAAATAACCAAAGTTATGCTCAAGAAATTTTGGAATACTTATCAAAAAGAGGATACATAAAAATTCAAAATGTTAACTTATATAATCTAAAAAGCATAGAAAAAGAACCTGTAGCAGAGATATTAAATGAAAATGTAATTATAAAAAGAGAAAGTATACTAATAAATGTAATGTCTAACATGAAACAAATTGCTACAAAGGTAAATATGAAGCTAAAAAGAAGAGAAAAAAAGAAAAATGTTGTTACGGTTATCGGAAATAGTGGTTCTCGGAAAAACGATATTCATATCTATACTATCTAGAATTGTAAAAGCAAAAAAAATTTTAGTGATAGATTTTGATTTAGTAAATAACAACTTATACACTATGTATGGTGTAAATAGCATGCCAAGAAGCATGAAAGACAAGCTTAAAGATGATGAATATTTAAGTGAGTTTAGATTAAATGAGAGAAATATAGAAAAGCTTTTAGTAAAAGTAAGTCATAAAATAGATTTAATATCTAGTGTAAAATATGTTTTTGATGAAAATTATATACTAAAACATGAAAAGATAGAGGAGATGATAGAAAAGTTAAAAGAAAAATACGATCTGATATTAATAGATACGACATCTGATATAAGGTATCAAAAACTAATGAAAGAATTAATAAACATAAGTAGTAAAACTATTTGCCTAGTAGAAGGGAATTTGGTTTGTATGAAAAAAACAAAAGAGTTATTAGAAACAAATAGACAAAATACAAAGAAAATAAATATCATTTATAACAAGAAGAATAAATATACAATAGAAGAAAATGTATTGAAAATGGTATTTTTTAAGTATAAGTTTATAGGTATGCTAAGTTATGATTGCAAATATGACAAAATAATTAATAAGAATTTAAACGCATTATATATTACTAGCAATATTGAAAAAGAGTTTACGAAAATCGCAAACAAGCTAACATAAAACAAATATGTAAACAAAAGTTGGAGCGATAATTAGCATATTGTATCGCTGTTACTCAGCAAATTTTCAATCAACATGCGTTAGTACTCCTTATGGAATATTTGCTTTACATGCCTAGTACTATACTAATTTTTCAATTTAAAGAAAGGATTAAATTATGGAAATAGAAACAAAAAATATAACAGAAACAAATACTAAAGCAAAGGAAGAAAATGTAGAAGTAAAAAATGATTTGAGTAATACAAAACAAAGTGGACTGGTAGTAGAAATTGGAGAAAAACAAAATAAGTTTTTAGAAAGTACACTTGGAAAAATTATTAATACAGGAGTAGATGTTGCTTTAAGAGCAGTATTACCAAATGCTATAGAAAATGAAGTGATTGGTATTAAGAATGTAATAATAAATGATGGATTTAAAGAAGGAATAAAATCTGCAATTAATTCTGCAAGTAATATTGGAAAAAGTATAGCAGGAATTTTTACAGGAAAGTTTGATACGGTATCACAGGCATATACAGCTGTTAAGTCAGGAGGAATAATAGATACTGCATCAAAAATGGTAGATACAGCAGTGAAATCAGCAGAGGAAAATAACTTAATACAAGGTTCAACAGCAAAACTTATAAGGAAAAGCAAAAATGTAGTAAAAGATTGTATTTCAAGTAAAATTGAAGAAAACTTTATGGAACAAGTTGATGGTATAGAAAAAGTAGGGAAGTATATAAACAATTGGAATAATTATTTAGAACAAAAAGATTTGACAGGAATGAAAAGAGAATACAATAAGATTACTAAAAAATTAGGTGAGCTTATTCCTCTTGAAAGTACTTTAAAAGAAGCAAGAGCAATTGAAAATGTACAAACTTTGATAAAAAATAAAGGAAATTCATTAGAAAATATAACAGAGGAGGAATTAAGGTTAGCACAGACTTTGTAAAGAGTTATAATTCACAGCTGAACATACTTAAAGTCCACGTAGGGTAGTTATTAATTATTTTTGAGTAACACCGAGCGCACGACCAAATGAGCTTTGCGAGTGCGAAATGGAGTAACTGACACTATAAGCTATGCCGTCACGTACATTTGGAGGTTACGACACCAAGGGGTTAGAAAAAAACAATTAATAACTACCCATGGCAGGACAAATAATACTTTAAGCTATGAATTGTAATAATTTCTAAAATTTTTACCTTCTTTATGTTGACGAAACCCTTGCAAAAGTTTTTCTGGTTTAGTATAATATCCGTAAGAGAAAAAGGCATAATGTGAGGTTATGTTTTAGGAAGGATTGGTAGAAGAAATGGACAGACCAGATGAAACAATAATTGAAAGAGACATTGAAAAAGAAATGAAAACAGCGTATATTGATTATGCGATGAGTGTTATAGTTGCACGTGCTTTACCAGATGCA
>JAAVZQ010000090.1 GCA_022791735.1 Clostridia bacterium | reverse complement strand
AAGTTCTTAGCAACAATACAAATTGGTATAACTCTTGCAGGATTTTTATCAAGTGCGTTTGCATCAGAGACTTTTGCAAGTGAACTTGCGCCAATATTAAATAGTTGGATACCGCAAATAAGTCTTGCGGCTTGGAATAATATTGCGATAATTGTTATTACAATTATTTTATCATATTTTACTTTGATTTTTGGTGAGTTGGTTCCAAAGAGACTTGCAATGAAAAATTGCGAAAAAATTGCATATGCTACTATTGGAGTAATTAAAGGAATTTCAGTAGTTACAGGACCATTTGTTAAATTTTTAACTTTTTCTACTAATATAGTGTCAAAATTATTTGGAGTTTCTGAAAATGAAGAAGAAACTGTTACAGAGGAAGAAATAAGGATGATGATAGATGTAGGAGAAGAAAAAGGTACAATTGAAGAAGAAGAAAAGAATATGATAAATAATGTATTTGAGTTTGATGATAAAGTTGTTTCTGAAATTATGACACCTAGGACTAAGATTTTTGCACTAGATATGGAACTTACTATTGCAGAGGTTTTAAACGAACTTTCAGAAGACTTTAAGTATAGTAGAGTTCCAGTATATGATGAACAAATTGATAATATAAAAGGAATAGTTTATTTAAAAGATATTCTACTTTCTTCAAAAAATAAAAACACAAAAATGAAATCTTTAGTCAGAGAAGCATATTTTGTACCAGAGACAAAACCTATAAATGACCTTTTTTCTGAACTTAGAAAAAATAGAAAACAGATAGCAATTGCCATAGATGAATATGGTGGAACTTCTGGAATAGTAACTATGGAAGATATTTTAGAGGAAATTGTAGGGGAGATATATGATGAATATGATGAAATAGAAAAAATTGAAGAAAAAGTTGACGAAAATACGTATCTTTTCAGCGGAAATATAGCAATTTATGAGATAGAAGATATTTTAGATGTGGACATAGAGGATGGTGACTATGATACTATTTCGGGATATCTAGTCGAAAAATTAGGAAGAATACCAACAGATAAGGATAAAGGAACTGTTATTGAAACAGAAGATGTTGTGTATAAGATTGAGAATGTAAAAGAAAGACGAATTACAAAAATTAAGGCCTGTAAGATAGAGAAAGTAGAGCAAGAAGAAAAAGAGGAAGATAAGGAAGAAGAATAATTTTTTAATTGTTACAGTTTTATTACAAATTACAAAAACAATTGACTTAAATCGACAAGGAATGGTATACTATATCTGTATATTATATGGATATAGTATACCATTTAACGTTGAAAAATATTATATAAATAAAAAATAATCAAAGGAAGTAGAATGCAAAAACTTTAAGGGGATTTGCAAAGGAGGATAAAAATGCAAAAGATGAAATACAAAATGAACAAAATTTTTATAATTCAGATAGTGTTTATCATGGTTTTAACTATGGTTTTAAATATTATTCCTACAAAAAGTCAAGCTTATACACAGTCACATAAAGAAGGCATAAATTCTTTTCCAGATAAGTACAAAAGTGATTTACAAAAATTAGCAAGCTTACATCCAAATTGGAAGTTTACAGCGTTTTATACAGGAATGTCATGGAGTGATTTTATGAGTAAAGAAACTTCATCACATTTAAAAAATACAGTACATAATGGATCTGATTCAAAATGGAAGTGTTCATGTGGTAGAGTTGCAAGTGGATATGCATGTGCATCAAATGAGATAATCTCTTATTATGCAGATCCAAGAAATTTCTTAACAGAATCAGGAATCTTTCAATTTTTAGAGATGTCATATAATAGTTCAGTTCATAATCAGGCAGGTGTTGAAAACATACTAAAAGATACGTTTATGGATAAATCGATAACTTTCGATTTTGAAGGATCACAAAGAACTATGAAATATTCAGAAATAATTATGGATGCCGCAAGACAAACTAATATAAGCCCATACAGTATAGCAATAAAAATTATCCAAGAGGTTGGAAGATCAGGTTCAAGCTCAGTTAGTGGTGTATATCCTGGATATGAAGGATATTATAACTTCTTTAATGTAGGAGCAAGTGATGGCGGAAACGCAATTGAAAATGGATTAAAATATGCAAAAGATAGAAACTGGAATAGTCCTTATGTGTCAATAATTGAAGGTGCGAAGTTTTTATCAAATTCATATATAAGTGTTGGGCAAAACACAGCATATTTCTACAAATTTGATGTTGTTGATGGACAAAATGGAGTATGTAATCATCAATATATGACAAATGTTCAAGACCCATCAAGCCAAGCAAAAAACTTATATAATACATATGCAAAAAATAATATGCTAAATCAATCTTTGAGTTTTATAATACCAGTATTTGATAATATGCCAGGAAAATGTGACTTACCAAGCTCAATAGATACAAGTGATAGAAACACATACTATGTAAATGGTACAGGAGTAGCTTTAAGAGAAAGACCAACAACAAATTCAAGTAAACTTGCAACTCTTAGATTAAATGAATTTGTAACAGTATTAGAACTAGAATGTGCACATGCAGATGGATATAGCTGGTCAAAAATAAGACGTTCAAATAATTCAGAAGGATATGTTGCAACATGTTATATTGATCCAGCTAATACTGGAAAGAATAGTATAGCAAAGATAGAAAATACATATATTATAGTTGTACCAGATAAAAAACTTGATGAAGTATTAAATACATTAGGAATTACATCTTATGAGATAAATAAAGCAGATGGCAGTGGCGCAAGTTCAGGAGATAAAGCAGCAACATCATATAAAGTAAAAGATAAAAATGCAAATAAAACATATCATATAGCAACATTAGGCGATTCAAATGGAGATGGAGTTGTAAACTCAGGTGATTTATTTGCGATTCAAAAGCATTTACTTGGTTCAGGAGTAATTACTGATGATACAAAGAAAGTAGCTGCTGATGTTAACAGAGATGGCTCAATAAATTCAGGAGACATATTTGCAGTACAAAAATATTTATTAGGAACAGGAAGCATAACATTATAAGAATCTGACACATCATCAAAATCAAAGATTTCGGATGAGTACTAAAGGAACATTGTTGCTTT
>JAAVZQ010000089.1 GCA_022791735.1 Clostridia bacterium | reverse complement strand
TAGCCTCTTAACTATGTCTTGCAAATTTCCATCTAATTCATCAAATGTGACTTTCTCCTGTTCTTGTGCATCTGCATAGTTTACTGCTCCATTCACTGCTGTTTCTATTATTCCACTATTAAATGCTGCATTTATTGTCACCGCTGCAAGTATAACTAATACTATTATGGTTATAATAAGTGCTACTAGCGTTATTCCGCCTTTCCTTTTTCATTGTTTTTAATCCTCCTTTGTTTATATCTTTAATAAAGATATTTTCTATTATTGTATCTTAATTAAAGATATATGTCAATATCTTTACTAAAGATATTATAAAATATTTTATATATTTTAATGAAAGGAAGTTATTCAATAACATAATGTTTAGAATTAGGGATTTAAGAGAAGATAATAACAAAAGTCAAAAAGAAATTGCAAACTTATTAGGCTTGCAACAAAATAGTTATTCACAAATAGAAAACGGTATAAACAATTTACAAATAGACCATTTAATAAAACTTGCAAAGTTATACAATACTAGCACAGATTATCTACTAGGACTAACTGACGAAAAAAAACCCTACCCCAAAAGTCATTGCTAATATGGTAATAAAGCCTCTTTTGATTTATTATTTACAAAAGAGGCTTTATTGTGAAAACAACAAGGTTCTGGGGACCTCACTCACAATCTTTGATTGTGTAGTGGGTGAGGTTCTTATTAATTATCTAATTCAAATGCATTTTCTTCATTTCTTCATATCTTTTTATTTTATTTGTTGTAGTTTTAGCAAAATCCATATTAGTCAAAATCATATTTTTAATGTATTTATACTTAGGTACTAGCTTATTTGCTTCTTTTACCTTATCCCATATTGCTTTTTTAATTTCTTCCATATTAAAACTAGGATATTTCTTCTTGACTACTTCCTCATCATATTTAATTTTTACTGATAACACTAAATCATCTTCTTTTGGAAGTCCAAAAACAAAACAATCTTCTACTAAATCAATTTTATTTATATTTTCCTCTATCTCTTCTGGAAATATCTTTTTACCATTTTTCAAAACTATAGTGTTTTTCTTTCTTCCTGTTATATACACATATCCGTCTTTATCTATATAACCATAATCTCCTGTGTAAAACCATCCATCCTTTATGACTTCTTTTGTTGCCTCTTCATCTTCATAGTATCCTAGCATTAAATTTGGTGCTTTAGCAATTAGTTCTCCTATGCCTTCTTCATTTGGTTGGGCTATTTTTATTTCTACATTTGGCATTGGAAAACCAATTGAACCATATTTTCTATATTTATAATTCTCTGCACAAAGCACTGGTGATGTTTCTGTTAGTCCATACCCTTGTACTGTAAGTATTCCAAGGTCATTAAGTCCTTTTTCTACTCTTTTATCAAGCCCAGCTGCCCCACTTATCACAAACCTTAGTCCACCTAAACCATCAATAATTTGTTTATATACTTTTCTTCTTATATCTATTCCAAGTTTTAGAAGCAAGTTTGTAAATACTTTCGCAACTTTGATTAGTGTAGTTTTCTTTTGTTTTGCAATCTCTTCTTCTACTTTTTCATAGATTTTCTCTATTAATATTGGCACACCTACAAAGAATGTAACATGGTATTCTCTAAGGTTTTGTGCAATATATCTTAAGCCATCAGGAAAAGCTGTTGTTATCCCTGAGCTTAGCATTATAAGCTGTCCTGTCGAGCCAAATGTATGATGATATGGCAAAAACGCAAGGTTTACGTCAGTGCTTCTAAAATCTTCTACAAGTTGCATATCTGATATGTTTCTTGCAATATTATATTGTGAAAGCATTACAATCTTAGACTTTGATGTAGTACCTGATGTAAATACTAAAGTCGCTAAAGCTTTACTGTCTATTTCTTTTTCTGCATAAGTTTTGTCCCCATTTTCAAGCTTCTCTTTTCCCTTTTGCAATATGTCTTTTAAGTACTTTGCATTTTCTTTTTTGTCCATGCATATATATTCTTTTATGTTTGATTTTCCGCTCTTTCTTTACTTTTTCTATAATATCTGAATATTTTTCCTCATATATAATTGCATCCACATTTCCTCTAAGCAAAGAATTTTCTATTTCGATATCTGTAAGCCCTTTGTCTAGTGGAACTGCAATCATACCTCCAAGTAAAATAGACACATAGCTCAATGCCCATTCATATCTATTTTTTGAAAGAAGTGCTATCTTTTTATTCTCTAATCCAAGTGAAAATAGCCCTGTACCAAGATTATTCACTTCTTCTAAAAACTTTTTATATGTTATATCTATATATTTTACTTCATTTTCTTGTTTTTCTTTTATTTTAAAGGCTATATTATTTGCATATTTTTCTACTGAATAATATATTACTTGCTTTATATTATCAAATACTGGATAGTCAAAAAATGTCTCTTTTTGTTTGTTTCTCATTTTTCCCTCCATATAATCTAGTATTGATTACTAGATTATCATATATTCGATATGATGTCAAGAAAATTAAGTAATTATTCATTTTTACTTAAATATAAAAGTAAATTCCAGTAAAAAAACAACATGAATTTAGTTTTGTTCAAAAGCTCTAATGTATGGATTTAGCATACATCAGAGCTTTTTGTTGTTACACTATATCGTTTTACTTTATGTCAATTCCGTTGCTGAAATATCACTTTGCAGTCTAAGGTATGAGCACAGTGCGGAAGCCGCTGTTGTTGTCTGGACCACCAGTGGTACCATTGAACGCGAACACTCCACAAGTAAACTCGTTATCTCCGAAACTGCCCCCACGTATGAATACTGGATAGCTCGAAGTCACGAAGTTAGAGTAGTCTACATTCCAACCACGTGTTTCGTTTGTCGCATCTCCTGACTTTCCAATAGTTCCTGAATATAGCGTTACATATTTGCTATTACTTCCTGTTGGCATTCCTTTCTTATAACTCGTTGTTCCTCCTGTTAGAAATGTTGCTGTTCTTTCCAATATGCATCCACTCATGTCATATACTCCTGTGATATTTTGTGTTGTACTTGTGTTTGTCACACTCTCTGGGCTTGTTACTGCGTATATTCTTATTGAGTTATTGTTTTTATTTGTTTTGTTTGGTTGTATTAAATCTTGTCCATTTACTCCATATTTACTATGCGCTAAATATGCTACCGCTCCCCATTCACTATTTTTCTCTAAATGGCTATCTACGTTGCTTAATCCATATCTACTTGCATTTTTTATATCCTGTGATAATGTATATGCATCTCCTACACTTATATTGTTATATGCATAAGTATTTGCTTTAAATACTGGATAACTCATTTTTGTTGTTTCATTTGTTATTGTTCCTGCATATGTCTCGATAGTTGCTGATGTTTGGTATGATATATTTGACATTTCTACATTTCCAAGGCTTGTTCCTTGTCCATTTTGCCACCCTGCTGGATATTTTGCTACCCAAAATCCTGCTATGTTACTATCCCATCCTCCCATGCCTATATCTGTACTAAATGCTGGGTGTAATATATAACCTGATGTAGCTGTTGTGCTTGTTCCTTCTATAAATCTTACATCTATTATTTTTGCTGTCCTATCTATTTTGTATTCATATCTTGGGATCCAAACCCACATACTTCCGTCTTTTGTTCTTGCATTTGCCCACTGTTTGTTCTCGTAATCATACCATTTATTCCATTCGTCTTCTGTACTATTTTCAGTTAAGTCTACCCAACTTATCCCATTATGATATACTGGGATTAAGCCTGTTCCTTCCACTTTTGGACTATTTACTTCACCATTCCAGCTTCCATCTTGAGGTGGTACTGGTGTATCTGGTGTTGGATTATTTCCACCTATATCATAGCTCTCTATTTTATTTACTATATCTTGTATATTTTTATCTAAATCATCAAATGTTATTTGTTCTTTTTTCTGTGCATCTGCATAATTTACTGCTCCATTTACTGCTGTGTCTATTATTCCACTGTTAAATGCTGCATTGATTGTCACTGCTGCTAGTATTACTAGTACTATTATTGTGATTATTAGTGCTACTAGTGTTATTCCGCTTGTCTTGTTTTAGTTTTTGCTTTTTGTTCATCTTTATATATCTCCTTTGTGTTTTTATATTTCATTTGTTTTAATTTTATCATTCGTTCGAATGCCTGTCAACGATTTTTTAATCAATTGTTTAAACTATAAAATGTTTTGTTTTGTATTTTAACTAATATATAAATTTTGTTGTTTTTTCTTATTATTTCCTTAAACCACTATTTTTATGTATAAGTAGCAAAAAAACCTTTGTTAACTGATAAATGCTTTTCCTATACAATACAAAAACCTAAAATTTTGTCTTTTTTTGTCTTGCTATTTACTTATTTTTTAATGTGTGTTATTATTTTGTATGTTATTTTTTACAATATAACATTTTTAATAATATACCAATGAAAAGGGGTGTAATTTTGAACAGCTTAGCAGGAAGAATTACTGGCTTTATTAATATAGCCATTTATGAAACTGCTGAAGGTGAAAAATTCTTTGCGCTTACAGCAGACAACGAGGATGTTTTACCTATACTCTATATTGTAGAAGATGCATTAGATATGTATTAAAAGGCAGATGTTTTATAACTTCTGCCTTTTTGATTTGTTCAAACACATGAAAAGCAGTATATTGCTAGGCGTGTGAGTTCAAAGATTGTGGAGGCGTGCTTGTGCACGTTGATACAATTTTGAACGAACAACAACGACACAAGATGCTACTTTTCATGCGTTTGATTATTTTTTGTCAAAAATAGTCTTAACTATTCCCTTATCAATCAAAGTTTCAAATATAGACTTTAGAATTATTATTACAATTGGTCCTATTAGCATACCAAATATTCCAATGGCTTTATATCCTGTATACATTGCAATTAATGTAAAAATTGGATGAATTCCTATTTGATTACTTACAACTTTTGGCTCTAAAAACTGTCTAACAACTGTTATAATTATATATAGCACAACAAGTGCCATAGCCAAATTTATATCTCCATGCATGCCACATATTACTGCCCATGGTAGCATTACTGTACCTGAACCAAGTATTGGAAGTGCGTCTGAAAATGCAATAAATAGTGCCATAAGTAAAGGATATTGTACATTTAGCCCAAATATATGAAACCCACATAACCCAATTAGCACTAACACAAAGTTAATCCCTATAAGTATCACTTCCGCTTTTAAATATCCACCCAAAAGCTTTGTTATCTTTTTAATATTTTTAGTGAGCTTTTTTACCCAATCTTTTGGAAAATGGTGTTCTATTTGGTCTAAGATATATATTCTATCTACACAAATAAAATAGCTTGCAAGTATTGTAACTACTGTATATACACCAATATTAGTAAGTGATGAAACAATAGATAACATTGATGTTAAAAAATTCGTAATCCATATAGAAGCTTGGTCTAAAAAATTTGTCACTGAGTTCTTTAACATATTTGTCACTTCTTCTGATATTTGAAGTTCTTCAAAATTAATTTTATCTATCAGTCCTATTATATATCCGATATCCATCCCCTACGGACTCATTTATCATCTTAAGTAAATTTGCACCCTCATCTATAAGTACTGTAATTCCCCATGCCAAAATACCTACAATTATTACAAACACAAGAATAAGTACAATTACCGCACTTGGTTTTCTTTGTATCTTTGTCTTTTTTGCAAACCATTTTACAATAGGCTCTACCATTATTGCAATAATAAATCCAATCAAAAATGGCATGTAAAATACAGCCATTTTGAAAGCAAGATATATTCCGTACTAAACTTAGTACAAGTGTAAGTAGTCTTTTTGTTACTCTTTTTAAGTACCCAACATCTATTACCATCTATTCCTCCAAACTCTTTGGACTCGCCTTACAGTATATTCTTAAAGTTTGTAGACTATTCATCAAAATCTTCTGTATCATCTACATTTATAATTATGTCATCTACATGTGGAACTTCATCATATTCATATTCAAAAGTTTCTACATTTTTTGCTCTACCTCTTCTTGGTTTAGTTTTAGTAACACTTGCTGCCTTTTCAGTCTTTGCCTCTTTTACACTTTCTCTTGGTTCTTCTTTTACGCTTTCTTTAGATATTTTTGCTCTAGATTTCTCTTTTTCTTCTGATTTCATTTGCATTTGTTTGCTTATTAGATTATTTACTTTATCTATTGCATCTGGCATATAATCTAATAACTTGTCTACTGCTGAAAAATGATTTACTGGAAGTAATTTTACATTACCATTTTGTACTACTAAAAAAGCAATTGGATTTATATTTACTCCTGCTCCACTTCCTCCACCAAATGGTAAACGATATTGTACTTGTTCTTCTTCATCTCTTCTTGAATATTCATTAACTGTTTCTCCCTTAAACTCACTACCTCCTGCTGCAAAACCAAATGATACTTTTGATATTGGAATTATTACTACATTATTATTAGCCTCTATTGGCTCTCCTATTATTGTATTTACATCTACCATATCCTGAATGCTATTCATAGCTGTAATCATAAGACCTTCTATTGGATGCTCGTTCATGTTTTTTCCTCCTCTTTCTTAACAAAATATATATTACATAAATAATATGTACCATTTTTACACTAATTATACAATTTAGGTTAATTTTTATAGAATTTCCATAATTATACACAGGTATTACCATGTATTTTGCTTTTTCATGTTCTACATTTCGTGTGCTTATTCCGAATTAGTGAAGAAATAAGTGTAACTAAATTTACAGTAAGCATCACATTCTCTGTTCCAATAGCTAGATAAAGTTTTAATTTTTCTAATTTAGGTCTCAATCTTTTAATAACTTTTATAGGTTTAATTTTTTTAATTATTTTTGCATCTTTTTCTATATTTGTCAGGTCTTGTTTTTCACTTATCTTTTTAAATAATTCTTTTGTAAGCCTTATTTTAGCAATTTTAATAAATCCAAATAGGTATATTTCTAGATACATTAGAATTTCTTTATTTATTTTTCTTAATCTTCTATCTCTTTCTATATTTGAAATATAAAATTTTTGAATATTTAGTTTTATTTTTGCTGATATAATCAATAAAAGTAGTAATAACATAAGTCCTAAAATACCACAAAAAAATAGTAAAACCCACTTCATAACTTTTTACTCCTTTGTTATGTAGTAAGTTTTACCATTTTTTCAAGACTTTATACAATTCTCCAGTTTCTTACATCAAAAACATATCAAAAGTGGCGTTTTCTCTTCTCCACAATAATATCCCCAAACAATTCATCTTGCTCTGTTACAACTTTACTTCTTCTTGATAGTTCCAAAAGCCCTGTAAATGCTGTTACAACTTCCTCTTTATTACATTTAGATATGGTATATATCCTATTAAATACAATTCTAGGTTTTCTTATAAGTTCTCTATATATTTCTCTTACTTTACTTGTTACACTATATGTATCTTTTATTGCTATCTTCTCTATATTTTTTGCATTTACATTAGTTTTTACTTCGAATTTCTCCATTGCATTTCTATAAAGATTTACTATTGCACTCATCTCGTATGTATCTTCTAATTTTTGCTTTGGCAATTCTAATTCTTCTTTCCTTGCAAATATTCTTTCTGCATATTGATTGTACATTTCTTTGAGGCTAGATGTAATTTCTTTATATCTCTTATATTCTACAATTCTTCTAATCAACTCTTCTTCTGTGATTTCTTCTTCTTCCTCACCTTCTAATGCTGGAAGTAATCCCTTTGATTTTATCAAAAGAAGTGTCGATGCCATTATAAGAAATTCACTACTTACTCCAAGTTTTTGCTCTTTCATCTTATTAATGTATTCTAAATATTGGTCAGTTAATTTGTCCAAATTGATACTGTATATATCCATTTTGTTTTTATCTATTAAATGGCAAAGTAAATCCAATGGGCCTTCAAAATTTTCTATTTTTATTTGTATTGCTTTAGTTTCTAGCGCTAATATATTTGGCATTTTGAATTTACTCCTCTCCTTTTAATATTTTTTGTACAACATCACTGTCAAATCCTTTATTTATAAGATATCTTTGTAGCTTTTCTGGCTCTTTTTCACCCTTTTTCTCTGCTAATCTTTTAGCTGATTTAAGCTCATATTCTTCAAGTACTTCTCTATTATTTGATATATAGTTCTCTATTAAGTCTGCATATATTCCTTTACTATACACTTTATTTTTTATTTCTCTAATAGACATATGTTTTAAATTCATATATTCTCTAACAAGTTTTTCTATATATTCTTCATCATTAATATATCCTGCATTTTTTAAATATTCTATAATATCTTCTAGCATATTTTCATCTATACTATTACAAAATTTAGTTCTTACTTCACTTTCTGTTCTCTTTTTATACAAGATATACTTTAGTACTTGAGTTTTTTTTGCATCAAACTCTTCTTTTGAGTATTCCATGTTTTTACCTTTCTGTGTTCGAAAAATATCATTATATTCATAGTTAATTATACTAAAGGTCTATGCAGGGTAGTTCTATCTATGACTTTTGAGTGACACCGAGCATAAGACCAAATAATCCTTACTCATCTACCTCTTCAAACTCGTTTGCACTATCTTTTGCTTCGTCCTCTGTACTAATTTCTTCGTTTAGTGAGTTTTCAAAGGCTTGCTCCATATTTGCTCTTACTTTCTTCTCTACTTCTGCAAGTACTTCTGGATTATCTAACAAATATTTTTTTACATTTTCTCTACCTTGTCCAATTCTTTCTCCATTATAACTAAACCAAGAACCGCTCTTCACTATTATATCTAGGCTCACTGCTATATCTAAAATATTTCCTTCTTTTGATATTCCTTTTCCATATAATATATCAAACTCAGCCTCTCTAAATGGTGGAGCTACTTTGTTCTTTACTATTTTCACTCTTGTTCTAGTTCCTATTACATCTCCATCTTGTTTGATATTTTCTATTTTTCTTATATCCATTCTAACTGATGCATAAAATTTAAGTGCTCTACCACCTGTTGTTGTCTCAGGGTTTCCAAACATCACTCCAATTTTCTCTCTCAATTGGTTAATAAATATAAGAACTGTTTTTGATTTATTAATTGCACCAGCAAGTTTTCTAAGCGCTTGTGACATAAGTCTTGCTTGCAATCCCATGTGTGAATCTCCCATTTCTCCGTCTATTTCGGCTTTTGGAACTAATGCTGCAACAGAATCTACAACTATTACATCTAATGCTCCACTTCTTATTAGTGATTCTGCAATTTCAAGAGCTTGTTCTCCTGTATCTGGTTGTGAAACTATAAGCTCATTTATATCTACTCCTAAATTCTTTGCATATACTGGATCTAATGCATGCTCTGCATCGATAAATGCAACTTCTCCCTTTTGTTTTTGTGCTTCTGCAATTATATGTAATGCTAAAGTTGTTTTTCCTGAACTTTCAGGACCATATATCTCTATAATTCTTCCTCTTGGAACTCCTCCTATACCTAGTGCTATATCTAGACTTAATGCCCCAGTTGGAATTGCTTCAATCTCCATTGCTTTGAACTCTCCAAGTTTCATAACTGAACCTTTACCAAATTGTTTTTCAATTTGTCCCATTGCCATCTCTAGTGCTTGTCTTTTTTCATTGTTTTCTTTTGCCATATTTATCATTTCCTTCCTTATTATTTCTTTTCTTATTTTTATTAAACATTCGTTTGCCTTATTATATACTTAAAATTTTAATAGGTCAAGCTTTTTTTGAAAAATTTTAAAATTTTATTTTAATTCACAGATACGATTCACAGCTAATCTAACCCAAAGTCCGCGCAGAGTAGTTCTATTAATAATTTCTTCGATGATTCTTACCCTTTAGAAAATGTGTGAGCTACGCGAATTACATTTTCTTTAGGGGGGAGATTTTCGAAAAATTATTAATAACTACTTGTGGCAGGACAGACGATATTTAAAGCTGTGAATTGTAACTAACTCACCACTAATTTTTCTTATGCCACTTATCTATATTAAGAAAAATATTAAACCAATTATTATCATTAGTCATAGTCAAATTCTTTCCAGAAATCTTTGTAATACTATTAAAATTAAGCCCAACATATGGTCTATCTTCCTCATAAAATTTCTGTAATTTCTCATATTTTTCTTTTAATAGCTTTTCATCAGTTATATTATATAACTCTTTTAAAATCTCTTTTGCCTCATCATTCGTATAATTTGCCAAATTATTATCACCAAAATATCTCGAAACATCTGGACTTAATCCGAACAGTAACTCCGAGTAATTAGTATATCATAATTCTTATTCTTTAAACTATTTTCATAATTCCAATCCTTTGCATTCACTATATTAACTGATATTCCAATATCTTCTAAGTTTTTCTTTATTATTTCTGCTGTTTTTACTCTTGCCTCGTTTGATGAATTTACAAGTAGATTTATCCTTAATCTAAGCGTAGTATAATCTTGTTTTTTTTGCCATACATCGCCTTGCCTATATGTCCAGCCATTATCTTGTAAAATTTGTTTTGCTTTGTTTTGATCATACTTATATTTAGCATTTTCTTTATTATATAAATAACTTCCATATTCTAAAGGATTATCTGCTATTATATACTTTTCTCCATGCACCTCATTCACAATCTGTTCTCTATTTATAGCATAGCTTATAGCTTGTCTTACTTCTTTATGTGATAATATATTACTTCCTGTATTAAGGACCAAATAGTTAAAAGTTCTTCCATACATTCTTTCTACATTTGAACCAATTGTCCCAACATTATCCTCAATATTTTGGTTTCCGAGTTTTAATAATATCTAATCCGCCCGAAGTTTATATCCATTATACACTTCTGCAATTGTTTCATATATTCTAATAGTTATAGTATTTATCCTTAAATTCTCTGTGCTTTTATTCCACCAATTATTATTTTGTTCAAGTTCCATTTGTGAACTTGTATTTATCGCTTTTAATTTATATCTTCCCGTTCCTATTGGGAAATTATTTTTATCTGAATTTCTAATATCCTCTCCAGCAAAAAGGCTAGAACTAATTATTGGGAAAGTCAAATTATATTCGAAAAACATTTCTTCTGCATTTAGATATAATTTTACAAGATTGTTACCTACGATTTCAACATTATTTATATTAGAAACATTTGCATTATATATAGAACTATCTCCTAATTCCTTTATCTTTTCTATTGTATATTTTACATCTTCGGCTTTAAAATCTGCTCCATTATGCCATTTTACATTTTCTCTTAGCTTTACAAAGTATACATTTCCTTCTGCTTTTGAAAATTCTATACCAAGTGCTGGCTCTAGCTTAAAATCTGATGTTATATTAAATAGAGGTTCATATAAAAGTTTAGAAAAATCTTGTATATTTTGATTTTTTGAAAGTATAGGATTTAAACTATCTATATTAGATAACCCTAATCTTAGATTTGAAGGCTCAATCTTAGTTTCTTGTGATATAGTATTTTGTCCTGCATCTTCCGCTTCTTCTTTATTATAAAAATAATATATGCCAATCGCAATTAGACCGTACCACAATCATCCAAAATATGTATTTGGCTGGATTTTTTTTCATGCCTACCTCCTTACTTTATTTTTTATAATCTCATATACAAGCTCCATATTATCATCTTCTGCTAGTTTATTTTTCCTAATTTTCCCACATTTTATACACTTGAAAACTACTACATATCCTTTTTTAGAATTTATCTCTATATCTATTGGTACAAGCTCTCCATGACATGTTTCTTCCCTATCTCCTGGATTTACATCTACATGTTTAGAGTGTAAGCAATATGGACAATGATTTCTACATGAATATCCTAAAGGTTCTACCTTTCTCCCACAATACTCACATATAAATGCTTCATCAATTTCCGTAAAGTTTGCTCCCAAAACTCCATCTCCTTTCTAATTCTAGAGATAATTGGTTTTGGCGTTGTTAGACTTTGAGAGAAAATCCTCACCGTGCACAAGCACGCCTCCGGTATTTCTCTCTTGTCTGCCTAGCCAAAACACAATTCTTTCTAAAATTAATACGCGAATATATTTCACATCTAATTATACTTAAAGTCTGCTGGTGGGTAGTTATCTATAAACATCATGCATAGTCCTTATGTTTATACTAGCTGGAATTTTTTTAAATTTGACATGTCTTGTTCAAACAAAAATTAGTATAATGCTAGGCGTGTGAGTTCAAAGATTGTTGAGGCATGCTCGTGCATGTTGATACAATTTTGAACGAGCAACAACGAAGCAGGATGCTGATTTTTGTTTGAATTAATACGTGAAAATGCTACCACCAATAAACTCTCGTATAATCGAGCTCTCTGGAATGAACTCAATATCAATCGGTTTAAAATAATTCAAAAGCGTCATAAGTCTTTTTGCCTCTGCATATTCAGGCTCTTCTCTAGTTATCTCCATAAGAAGAGGTAAAGCATATTCTCTTAGTACACCTAATTCATACACAATAGAACTATTAAACATAACATCCGCTTCCTCTTGAAATGGATATATATATTTGCCTTCTCCTCTTGATACAGATTTCCATCTTTGCAAAGTCTCCTTCGCTGAATAACTTCTATATCTATAATCTCTTACTATTCTTCTTATTATTCTTGTGTCTGTTGTTGATATTCTATTGTAATCATCAATATTCAAAACAGTTAAAGCACTTATATAAATTTTAAATTTTTTATCATGTGGAATTGCATCCGTAAGTTTATCATTTAAGCAGTGTATTCCTTCTACTACAAGTACTTCATTTGGTCCTAATCTCATTTTGTCTCCGTTTAAACTCTTTATGACCGAGTAGCAAAATCAAAAACAGGAAGTTCTACTTCTTCCCCTGCAAGTAGTCTTAAAATATGTTCATTAAATAACTTCAAGTCTACTGCTTCTATACATTCGAAATCATATTCTCCATTTTCATCTACTGGGTTTTGTTCCCTTTCAACAAAATAATTATCTACTGATAAAGTCTTAGGTTCTATTCCATTTAGTCTTAACTGAATTCCAAGCCTTTTAGCAAAAGTAGTTTTGCCTGATGAAGAAGGTCCGGCAATTAAAATCATCTTTGTCCCTTCTCTTTTAGCAATTTGGTCAGCAATATCTGATATCTTCTTTTCATGTAAAGCTTCTGCTAGAAGTATAGTTTCTTTACCATTATCTAGTGATACTTTTTTATTTAATCTGTCAATTGTGTTTAATTTTAAAATGCTGTGTATCTCCTCATAATCATTAAGAGTCGCAGATAATTTCTTGTTATCTTGAAATTTATCTAGTCTACTTGAATCACTTTTACTTGGGTATCTAAGTAGAAATCCGTTTACCATATTTTACCAAATCAAACACCTTTAAAGCTCCTGTTGAGATTGGCATAACTCCATAGAAATAATTATAATAGTCTTTGCAATAATATAAAGATACCACTTCTTTTGTCTCTGTATTTATTTGCAAAATACCTTTTTCACTTTCTTCTTTTTCATAAAATGCTTTTGCCTCTTCTGCTGTCATAGTTTTTTTCACAATTGGAATATCCTCATCTATTATTTCTTGCATTTTTTCTTTAATTTCTTTCAAAAGTTCATCTGTAACTTGCATTCTCTCAAAAGTACAAAACATAGAATTATATAACTGATATTCTATTGTAAGGTGGCTCTTTGGGTATAGCTTTTCTATTGCCATTGCCATCACATACATAATTCCTCTTACATAAACTCTTTTCCCTTCTGTATCTGTATAATCTAAAAGCTCTACTTTACCGCTCATTTTTGGCTTATAATTCAAACTTTTTATTTCATTATTAAAATTGCAAGTTATAATATTTTCTGTAATTTCCTCCTTTAGTGCTTCTTTTATTGTTTCCCCTTCGTTTATCTCAAATTCTTTATCTTTGTAAATTAATTTCATAATTTTATCCTTTCTTTAATTCTCTATTCTGATTTTATCAGGTTATCTCTTATTATTCACAGCAAAAAAATTTTAAGTCCGTGCTGGGTAGTTCTATCTATGATTTTTGAGTAACACCGCGTAAGCGTTCAAACGAGCGAAAGCGAGTGCGAAATGGAGTAACCGACATATTAAGCTACGCAGTAGCGTACACTTTGGAGGTTACGACACCAAGGTGTTAGAAAAAATCATAGATAACTACCCTCTTGCAGGACAGACTAAACTCAAAGCTGTGATTTATTCATCGTCTAATTTAAGCACGCTCAAAAACGCCTCCTGTGGCATCTCCACATTTCCAATCTGTCTCATCTTCTTCTTACCCTTTTTCTGCTTTTCAAGTAACTTTTTCTTTCTCGAAATATCCCCACCATAGCATTTGGCAAGTACATCTTTCCTCATTGCAGAAATAGTCTCCCTTGCAATTATTTTGCCTCCACAAGCAGCTTGAAGTGGTATTGCAAATAATTGCTTTGGTATTGCAGTTTTTAGCTTTTCTACCATTTTTCTTCCTCTAGTATAACTATTATCTTTATGCACTATAAATGAAAGTGCATCAACTGTTTCATTATTTACTAAAATATCAAGTTTTACTAAATCTGCTCTTCTATATTCTTTAAACTCATAGTCAAATGAAGCATACCCCTTTGTTTTTGACTTTAAAATATCAAAAAAATCATATATAATTTCATTTAATGGAAGTTCATAGCAAAGTGTTACTCTATTACTATCTAAATATTTCATATCTATATACACTCCACGCCTATTTTGGCATATCTCCATTATTCCACCTACAAATTCCTTTGGTGTTAATATCTCTGCATTTACAATTGGCTCTTCTATGTAAGATATTTCTTGTGG
>JAAVZQ010000172.1 GCA_022791735.1 Clostridia bacterium | reverse complement strand
TGCAATATCTCCAATAAGTTTTGAAACCCTTTCCTTCATTTCATTTGCTGCTTTATTTGTAAAAGTTATTGCAAGTATATTCCATGGTTTTACATGTCTTTCTTCTATTATGTATGCTATTTTATGTGTTAATACTTTTGTTTTTCCGAGAACCTGCACCTGCAATTACAAGACATGGTCCATCTACTGCCAATACCGCTTCTTTTTGTTTGTCGTTTAGTTCCTCTATTAAATTTATATCCATCTCTTTATCCTTCCCTATATTATTCCTAAAATTTCTTCATATCTTTCTGGCTTATCCTCACTTATCTTAAATGCTTCTTTCAACCTTGTCTCTGCTGTCTCTATTTTCTCTTGCATATTCGTATGTATATATGCAAGGACTTCACCTTTTTCTACTTTGTCTCCAATTTTCTTTTCCAATACTATACCGTGCTAGGTGGTCTATATCATCTTCTTTTGTTTCTCTACCGTGCACCGAATAGCAAGTGAAACCCTTCCGACAAATTTCAGCGTCTAGGCTTGCCACATACCCCGCTTTATCTGCCACTACTTCTTTTATGTATTTTGCCTTTGGGATATTGTTTAAATAACTTATATCTCCACCTTGTCTTTCTATAAGCTGTAAAAATTTTTCATAAGCTTTTCCGATTTTCTATATTCTCTATTGCTTTTTTCTTATTTTCCTCTAGGTCGTCTCCCTTACCTGCAAGCTTTAGAATATACGAAACAAGTTCTAATACAACTTCTTTTACATCTGTTTCCATTTTTCCATTTAATGCATCTCTTGCTTCTTCTATCTCTAATGAATTTCCGGATTTTCTTTCCAATTGGTTCATCCATATTTGTTATAACACATACTGTTTCAATACCTGAAAGTTCTCCTATGTTTTTCATTATCTTACTAAGTTCTTCTGCTTTTTCTTTATCTTTCATAAATGCACCTTTTCCACATGTCACTTCAAGTACTAATTTATTTGCTCCTGCTGCTATCTTTTTACTCATTATACTTGATGCTATAAGCGGAACACTTTCTACTGTACCTGTTACATCACGTAATGCATATAGCTTTTTGTCTGCTGGTGCTAGATTTCCAGTTTGTCCGAATTAGACTTATACCGATTTCTTTTACATTGTTTTTAAATTCTTCTAGGCTTAAATTTGTTCTGTAACCTGGAATTGACTCTAGTTTATCTATTGTTCCACCTGTTATCCCAAGTCCTCTTCCAGACATTTTGGCCACTTTCACCCCAAGAGATGCAATAATCGGCATTACAATTAATGTAATCTTATCTCCTACTCCTCCGACTTGAGTGTTTGTCCACAATGATGTCTGATATATCACTTAAATCTAGTACTTCACCTGAATGTGCCATTGCAAGGTTTAAGTTTTTTATTTCCTCATAATTCATACCATTTAGATATATCGCCATAATCAAGGCTGATGCTTGATAATCTGTAACTTTTCCTTCTGTATATCCATTTACAAAATAATCTATCTCCTCTTTGGTTAATTCCTTCTTGTCCCTCTTTTTTGCAATTATATCAATTATATTCATGATTTATTTCCTTCCTTAAAGCTCAAATCTGGTTGGAAAATAATTGTACTTTTCAACCTCTTCACTTTTTGTATTATACACTATATAATTTTCTAATTCTAGCGAACAAAGAAAAATTTTACAATAATTGTAATTTT
>JAAVZQ010000088.1 GCA_022791735.1 Clostridia bacterium | reverse complement strand
CCATCTCTGTTTATATTCCTTTCTAAAAACAATTTTTGATTTACCTAAATTATACCCTTTTTTTAAGTTGAATTCTATCAATTTGAGTTGGAAATTTAGCAACTGAAATTAACATTACAGCATTTCCAATAGTTATGTCCAACAGGAACGGAGCATTTTGACCATAATTGCTCTTTAGTCAAAATGCTCCGTCCCTGCTGACCACTTATTATATTACACTATATCTCTTTTATTAAAACTATCAAACATTGTAATTAACATTAATACAGCACATACTCCAAGAACTGCAAGAGAAAATCCTACACTTACATTATTCATAGCTCCTGATGCAGCTTGCATAGCGGAATATGATAAATTGCTTGCAAAAATCCTATCTACTACTCCAAAGTTGTTGAAAGGTATAAATTTCACCCAATCTGCTGTAATAAATGAATTAATTAATGACATAATTGTTCCTGAGCCAATATATGCAGCAATACTTACTCCAACCGATAACGCAGTATTTCTTGTAAGCACTGATAAAGTTAATGCAAATATCAAATACACCAATATATCTATGCTTGAAGCTAAGAAGTAAAGCACTGTGTATGCTAAATTTGACAATTCTTTTACTTCTCCATTTTGTACATATATAAATGTATGTCCTGCGTCTTTACAGAATATATTTCCTATAACTACACTTAATATTGATAGTATAAGTGATAAACACACTAAAATAAGTACAGCTGATATAATTTTTGATAATAGAACTTTCCATCTTTTATTTGGTGTAAATAACAAAAATTTTATTGTTCCCTTTGATACTTCAGTAGATACACTTGAACCAGCAACAATAATTATAAGAAGTGAAATCATAAGTAGTGCAAAGGCTGGTGAAAATGTATCATATAGATTTCGTGTACTATTTCCACTTCCAAGAGTTCCTACATTATGCTCTAACCTATATTCTGAAATCTTTATACTGTCTTCTAAGTCTTGTACCTCTTCTATACTAAGAAGTTTACCTGTCTGACTATTTATTCCAGTTCTAAGGTTATTTCTCATTTGTTCTATGTCAGAATATAAAGAGCCTTTCCAATCAAATACACTTTCTTGTTCTTTATATATATCATATTTTTTGCGCAAATCTAATAAATACATTTTATCTTCGTATTCTTCTTTAGAAATCTTTTTACTATCAAAATTGTTCTTGACATCATCTTTTTTGAAATCTATGTACTTTTCAAAATCGTTACTCTCAAGTAAACTGATTCTCTCATTTACAAAGCTTTCTTGTTCCTTAGTATCTTGGCCATTTTCTTTTCCTAAAATTATATCTTTTTTTGCACTCATTATCTCATTTAATAATTCATTTTTCCAAGTATTATAAATTCCATAAAAACTATAATTAACATTATTTCTTAAAGCTATTTCATAAGTTTCTTTTTCTGCTTTAAGTTCAGCTAAAGTTTCTCTGTCATAATGCATACCCTCTATCTCAATTGTCTTTTGCATGCTTGCAATTTGCTCATTCATTACTTCTTTCCAGTTTTCATCATTATCTGTCATAAAATTATTTGCATATCCACTTAATGCTGAAATCATATTGGCAAGACCTAATGCTAGAAATAACATAACAATTGATAGTATTATCAATATCTTTGTAGAGGTCTTTTTAAATGTTTTTATTGTTTCATTTTGTATTAATTTAAGCATTTGCATTCTTCCCTCCTCCCTTCTTATTTTCTGTTGCCGCAAAGAATATGTCTTCTAGGCTCTTTTCCTTTTGAACTGCATTATATATCGAAATATCATTATTTACTAAAAGCTTTATGACCTCTGGTACATGCTCAAATTCAATTTTAACAGATATCTTATCTTCTGTGACATTTGTTATATATCCTTTATCTTTTAATAGCTTTTCAGCCTTTTTAGTGTCTTTTACACCTATTATAGTTTGTTCTTCTTTATCTTCTTGATGCTCACCAATTTCTTGCACTTTAACTATTTTTCCTTTATTAATAACAGCAACCCTGTCACACATAAGCTCCATTTCAGTTAAAATATGTGAAGAAACGAAAACCGCAACCTTTTCTTTTTCTGAAATATCTTTTAGTATATCTCTTAAATGCTTTATACCTGCTGGATCTAATCCATTTGTAGGTTCATCCAAAATTAATAGTTTAGGTGAATGAAGAAGTGTAAGAGCAAGTCCCATCCTTTGTTTCATACCAAGCGAATATTTAGAAACTTTAGTTTTAGCAGCCTCTTTCATACCAACAAGTTCAATAATCTCATCAATTCTTTCCTTTTTTACATTTCTTAGCCTTGCATATAATTTTAAATTATCATATCCTGTCATATATCCATACATGTCTGGATTTTCTACAATTCCACTAGAACACTCCATGGCCTTTTCAAACTCTTTTTTTACATCAAAGCCACATACTTTAATCTCACCTTCATCAATACTAAGTAATCCGAAGTATCATTTTTATAGTAGTAGTTTTGCCGAGCGCCATTTGGACCTAAAAATCCAAAAACTTCGCCCGCTTTTACTTCTAAATTAATACTATCTACCACTTTATGCTTACCAAAAAACTTAGACAAGTTTTTAATCTCTAATATGTTTTCCATAATCTATCCTTTCTTTTTACAATTGCATTAATATATTTTAGTCACCATACCCATTGAATCCATTGAATTTGTATATAATTCTAAATCCGCATACACCACTTTCCAAGTTCCATCTACCTTTTGAAGTGTTATACTCTCCTCAGAAATCTGATCATTTTTCTTAGAAACTTCTTTGTTTTCATTTAAACTATCTAGGTACTTAGTCTCAGTCTCAGTTTTAGTGTTTAAAGTAACTATTACTTGGTCCTCATCAAAACTAAACTTCATCACTTTAGTAACCTCTTTATTAAACTTTGTCAAAGTAGAAGAAAAAACATTACTATTGTTTCTAACAAAATCTTCAATTCTATCTTTTTGCATACGTACAGCAAGTTCATTATCAATCATTTTATCTTTTAAACTTGTCTCAAGTGTTGTCATGCTTTTATTGATTGCTACATCTAAATCATCTTTTTTAGCCTTTTGTTCTTCTTCACTAAGTCCATTTGGTGCAAATACTTTTGAAGCACTTTCTGGTGTAACAGCATATTTATTTACAAGTTCTATGTAATCTTTGCAAACCTTTTCAATTTCAGGTTTATCATTATTTCTTTTAATCTCAACATTAAACAAATAAATGATTAAAACTATCAAAACTATGCATGTAAGCACTATACCTTTATTTATCTTTTTTAAAATCCTCATAATTTGTCCTCCTAACGTGTATTATTATATTCCTGTTTTGATGCAAATTCAAGAAAATTAAGAAAAAAATAAGAGAAGTGTATGATTTAAATGAATACACTTCTCTTATTTCACTTTATTAAATATCAAAAATTCTTTGATTATAAATTCTTCGAAATTTCCTCTATCTCTTTTGAACTTAGCTTACTAATTTCTGCAACCATTTTAGCAGATATTCCTTGCTTTAGCATGGATTTTACCATTTCAATTTTTTCAGTTTTTCTTCCTTTCTTTTCTCCTATCTCTTCACCCTTTTTCATGCCCTCTTCAAAGAAACCTTCCATTCCACTTATAAAGTCCATTAATGCCATTTCTCTGTCAAAATATAAATCTCTTGTGGCTGGATCTGCTCTTAGTTTTTCTAATTCTTCTTTTGCTTCTAGTAATTCTTTATCATACTTACTACTCATATCTACTTCTCCTTTTTTAATAAACTCCATCCATCCAAATTCTTCTGTTTTTACTTCTTCTTTATTCAACTTTCGTAGTTCTAATATATGTATCTCTAAGTCATCTGTTAATTTGGTCTTACTATGTTCTTCTTCTCTTATCTGCCATTTTGTGTGATATTTTTTTATACCTTCTGTTAATCCTATGTCATAGTTCGTAAATAGTATAGCTATTGTCTTTCCTAATCTTTTATATGGATTTCCTTTTTTTAAATCATCTATATATGTATGTGCCCAATAATACAAAACTCTCTTTTCCATGCTTGGATAATTCGTTGCTTGCATCTCAATTATAACTTTTTCTCCATTACCTAGTTTTGCTTTTACATCTATTCTGCCTATTTTATCATCTGGTAAATCTCCTAATAATCTTTTGTTTGCATCTAAGGTTATTTCGCTTATCTCTATCCCTAATATTCTTTCTAATAGTTTTTTAGTTATTCGTTCATTTCCGAACTTTCCCAAACATTATTTGAAATACTTTGTCATTTGTTAGTTGTAATTCTTTTTCCATAATAACTACGTCCTTTCTTATTATACCTTAACTTATTAGTTTTATCAAGATATACTTTGTAAAAATTTTGATTTTATTTGGGAGAATTCCCAAAGATAATTTTTGCTAATGCTTAAGTTGCAATTTAAAAATTTGATTTTAAATATATATAAGATACAATGTTTTTTAGAAAATGTCAACAAATTCGACAAAAAGAGTAAAAAAGACTTAATAGACAGATGATTTTTCCTATCCAATAACAAAAAAAGCTAGGAGAGCTAACTCATCAAATGCTCCTACCCTTGCCTTTATTTTGAATACATATATATTGTAACATATATCTTTTCAAAATGGTAGATAAACGGTCAAAGTTTTTTTGTCTACTGTAATAGGGATTTTAGACTTTTTTTATGTCCTAATATTACTTTTAACTTATTTCTACCATCCAACTGACATTTTAATTTCATTATTTGTTATTATTTTCCTTAAATAACTATTTCTTGAT
>JAAVZQ010000171.1 GCA_022791735.1 Clostridia bacterium | reverse complement strand
CTTTAAGTACACTTCTTATTCCAACTACAGAAGATATAACAAATAAAGCTAAATTTGTAATCAAGAGTTCTAAACTATGAATAGCCTTATGATATCTCCACTTTACTGTATTTGTAGGTTCATCTAGCAGTCTTCCTATTTCTTTAAAAGAAAGATTTGCTAAAACTCTTAATGAAACAATCTCCTTTTCCTTATCATTTAAGGCACTTATTAGCTTTTTATATTTCTCCTTATCGATTATTTCATCAATTGAATTATCTGTACTTTCGATATCATAAATACCATCTAATTCCAAAACTGCTTTCTTCTTCCTTATATGTGATACAGTTTCATTCCTTGCAACAGAATAAAGCCAACTTGCCTCATGCTTTTTAGGGAGTTTTTCTTTTGAAATTTCATATATCTTAGAAAACACAGCTTGCATTACATCTTCTGCATCTTCTTTATTCTTCAAAATACTAAAACAAACACCATAAACAAGGCCATGATATTTTTCATATAATTTGCTAAAACTTATCTCCTCATTTTCTCTTATACCGCTCAAATATCTCTTTTAGCTCTTTTTTATCTATATTTTTCATTTTAAACTATGATTATTTCTCCTTTATATTCTATTTATAAGTTATATCATATTTTTAAACAATTATCAACTTTTTTAAATAGCAAACAGCCCCGAACACTGGAGCTGTTTACTTCATAAAAATTGGGTTATCTGTTTTTTGCTTTTTGCCTGCTTTTCTGCACATTTCGGAATACTCTTTTTGCTTTTGCCTCTTCTTCCCATGTTGAGCTTCCAACAAATGCTACAAAGATAGGAAGTGCAATCTTTTGCTTGCTTGCTCTCCACGGTACCCTTGTTATAGCAATGGCCGGATACGGTTTGCTGTCTGCATCACTGTCAATAGGAACAAGTCCAAAATTTACTGTCATTTCATTCAAAAATGCATCCACCTTCTTACCAGACGCATTTCTAAAAAATGAACCATTGCTCCCTACAATTTTAAGCTTACCATAGGGCGTACAAAAGCTGGTCGGCAGGCTGGGATGGTACACATCTTCGCAAATCATTGCAATTCCCCCATTATCTCCAATCCTATTGGAGTATGTAGTGGGGGGCGCTTCTTTTGCCTCTGTGTAATCAATCCCGCATTTGTTTAGACATTGCAGGATTTCATCCCGTATCTTGTATATGTCCACCCAATAACCATGTCGCATTTACTATTCCTCCTTAATAAAGTACGAAAATTTCTTTAAGCAATGATACAAGGAATATCTGTAAATAAAGTATCTTGCTTATATAAATTATACCATTTTTAAGCCCAATGGTCAAATTATGTAAAACGAAAACTCACAGCTTATTTAATCTAAAGTCCGCATAGGGTAGTTCTATTAGTAACTACCCAGTTAGCAGAACTATCGAAACTTAAAGCTGTGAATTATTATATACAAAACATGTG
>JAAVZQ010000170.1 GCA_022791735.1 Clostridia bacterium | reverse complement strand
GAATACACAGTTAAACTATGCTCCTGTATTTAGTCGGTACTCCATCTGGTGTTGCAAAAGAAAACACAAATGACACTATCATTGTCACAGCCATGGCAACTGACCAAGATACAAATGATACATTGATATATACCTTATGGTGGGGTAACAGTAGTGGTAATTTGAGCAAAACGAATGTAACTGCAACAGGCACACCAGGACAGTCTGTAACGTTGGAAAAAGGTGGATTGGGTAATAACACAAGATATTGGTTTAAGGTAGTGGTAAGTGACAGCATAGATGAAGCTACTTCTGGAGAAGGAAGCGAGAATACATATTGCAAGGGGGCATATTGTAGTGGTGGTACAATAACTCAGGTAGAGTGTTCAGGATGTAATGGCTCAGGCAAAGTTGGATGTACAATATGTGGAAGTAGTCGGTAAAATTAACTGCCGTGTTTGTTCTGGTTCTGGTTCTGTACCAAGTCAAACCAATTGTTCAAATTGTGGTGGAACCCGGTAACTATTCAGGATATTGCCCTCGGAAGCTGGGTTTATAAAACTACTTCTGGAACAGCGACTTGCCCTAACCATGGAGGAACATATGATGTTGAGTTTTATGCATGTTCTTATTGTGGAAGTGTTGGGAAAAAAGCTTATTGTACAAATAGTAAGGGACCTCATTACTTTATACGTACAACTTATTCTAGTCACGAATGTAGTAATGTTACTTGCCAAACTTGTAAGGGAAGTGGAAAAATTAATAGCACTAAAACTTGTACAAATTGCTCATCTGGAAAGGTTAATTGTTCAACTTGCTCTGGTTCTGGAAAAGCTAATCACTCGGCTTGTTCTGGTTCTGGGAGTATAAATTCTTCAACTAATTGTAGTCATGGTTTAGGCTATGGAAATTCTCACTATTATTGTTCATTGCATGGAAATATTGTAAATCAGTATCATAAATAGTTTGAAGAGAAGATAGTATAATTATCATTAACAAATAGTTTAATGTAAAAAATAAAGCTTAAGAATAAATTTTTCTTAAGCTCTATTAAATTTATACAATCTATATAATGCTTTCTATTAGTGATATTGTTGTACATCGTTTCCATGAGAAGAACAGTAATAATGAGAATTATTTGGCCCTTTGCCATGAATACAATTGTATGGTGTTAGTATATATCCATTTCCATTACAAGCTGAATGATTTTTCTTACCTGCTCCTAGACAATCAGAACAAATAATCCTACCACTACCAGAGCACCTACTACATGTTTTTTTACCACTTCCTGAACATGAAGAACAGTTAGGTGTTGTTGTTATTTTACCAGTACCATTACAATTTGAACATGTTCCGCTTTTCTTATGTGCAGAACCAATCTTTCCCCAAGACTCAGCCTGTGATTTAGCACATGAATAACTACAACAACGATATTGAATGTTATGTCCTATGACATAACCGCACATATTGCAAACTTCTTTTGGCCAATAAGTTGGTCCTTTATCTCCCGCTGGATATTTACTGCACCAAGAACATGATCTTGTCCAAGAGGTAGTACTTGATCCTGTCTGCTCATACTGAAACATATACGTTCCACAAAATGTACTAGTTTGCCCAGTTCCGTTACAACTACCACATGTAGATGAGGAGCTTGTTCCTTTTCCAGAACCATTACAGCTTGAACATGTTACACTTCCGATTAGTACAGTTATTAGGACATACTATTGTACCTCCACCATTACAAGATGAACAAGTAACTTTTCCAGTCTCAGAACAATCAGTACAAGGTTCGTTATTATATCCACCACCACTACAAGCATCTCCTCTACATAAAGTTTTTTGACTATTTACATTTGATGATACAGTATCTTTACTATCAGTTACTGTTACTGTAAAGTAATATGTTGTATTATTGTTTAAACCTGTTTGAGTTAGTGTTACACTTGTTCCTGATCTAGTTGTATCCGAACTTACTCCTTTTGTAGTTATACTATCTGCTGAAATTCCATACCATAAGGTATATATCAATGTATCATTTGTATCTTGGTCAGTTGCCATGGCTGTGACAATGATAGTGTCATTTGTGTTTTCTTTTGCAACACCAGATGGAGTACCGACTAAATACAGGAGCATAGTTTAACTGTGTATTC
>JAAVZQ010000087.1 GCA_022791735.1 Clostridia bacterium | reverse complement strand
TGGCTGGGCTGGCTAGATTCGAACTAGCGCATGCATGAGTCAAAGTCATGTGCCTTACCGCTTGGCTACAGCCCAATATATATCTGGGGTGGAAGATGGGACTTGAACCCACGGTCTCCAGTGCCACAAACTGGCGCGTTAACCAACTACGCTACATCCACCGTCCACTAATAAACACTTCTTCACAGTGCATATATTATTTTACTATTTTTCTATCCATTTGTCAATATCTTATGGCAATTTTATAAAATATTTTGATTAATTAAATATTTTCACCATATTTTAGTAAAAATATCTCATTTCTATTTTTTGTAAAAAACCTATTAAATATTACAAAACATAGTAGCCTTCCATGTTACAAAGTTTGACAATCTTTTAGTTTGATGATAAAATATAATCTATTATTTTATATTTAGTTAAGAAAGGAACTCCATATGTTAAATGTTTGTATAGTAATGCCAAGATTTTTTCCTGTACCTGCTGTAAGAGGTGGCGCAGTAGAGCAATTAGCAACCTTTTTAGCAGACGAAAGTGAAAAGTCTCATAAAATTAATTTAACTTTTATCTCTGTTTATGATGAATTAGCTATTGAAGCTAGCAAAAAATATAAATATTCAAAGTTTATATATATTCCAGTTAAACTAAAAGAAGAAAAATACAATTATTCAAAAGCAGATGATGTTTTGATTGAATATATGCATAATGTAGAAAAAGTTATTAATGAAAATGATTTTGATTATGTAATTATACAAGGCGGAAGAAAAGAGCATATAATCCCCTCTATCCCCTTTCACAAACGTATAACCTATTTACATGGTCCAACTATTGAAAAAGGATTGCATGAATATTATAAATCTGTCTTAGTTGTTAGCCATTTCATTGCTAATTGTTATTATGAACAAACAGACACTCCTAAAGAATGTGTAATACCTTTAGAAAATGCTATTCACTTAGAAGATTTCTCAAAAAAAATTAGCGAAAACGAAAAAATTAAATTAAGAGAACAATATCATATATCAAAAGATGACATTGTTATCAATTTTTGTGGTAGAACAATAGCTGAAAAAGGTGTCAAAGAATTAATTCAAGCTTTTAAGCAAATGCAAAATGTATCAAAATGTAAACTATTAATTATGGGAAATTGTAACTATGCTAAACAAGTACATACCCCTTTTGAAGAAGAATTATTTAAGCTTGCAGAAGAAATGAAAGATAGAATAATCTTCACTGGCTTCGTTCCTAATAAAGAATTATATAAAATTCATAATATCTCTGATATAGCAGTTATTCCTTCAATATTTGAAGAACCTTTTGGTCTTACTGTAATAGAAGCAATGGCAAGCGGTTTGCCTCTAATTACTTCTGATGCAGGTGCTATACCAGATATTGTTGATGATAGTAATGCAATTATAGTTAAAAGAGAAGATGATTTTGTTAATAATTTAAGCATAGCCTTAGATAAGCTATCCTCTGACAAAACTTTGCGTGAAAAAATGGGAAAACACTCAACAAAGCTTGTTCAAAACTATGATACACCTAATTATTATAATAATTTTTGTCAAATACTATATGATATTGATAAAAACAATAAAAACATTAATTGAAATATGAGGTATATATTATGTATGAAATAAGAGAATATAAAGAAAAAGACAAAAATGATTTAATCAACTTATGGGTAGATGTCGCTTGTCGGAGAATTTGGATATAAAGAATGGGAAGATGAAATCAGACTTTTAGGTGTTGATGAATATGATAAAATTATAGTTGCTGTATGCAAAGATAAAATTGTAGGAAGCATGGCATATAAAAAAGTTGATGAAAATGTGGCAGAATTAAAAAGAATATATATATATAAAGATTTCCGAGGAATTGGAATTGCAAAGGATTTATATAATAAAATATTAGAAACTATAAAAAGCCAAAATTATAAGAAATTAATGGTAGAAACTTGGGAAAATTTCCAAAGTGGAATAAGTTTCTATTATAAAAATAATTTTGAGTTAGTTCTGAAAGATGATAAAAGATATGTCTTTATGTTAGATTTGAATTAAGTCTTTAGTCAATTTTCTGTAATTTATTTTCTACTGTATTATTTTAAGAACAAAGCGCAATCTTCGCTCTTTGTTCCGCCCTTTCTAAGTTTCGAGCCCAAAGGCGAGAAATCGAAGCTGGGCAAGCGTTCAGCCATTTTTATTTACTAGGAAAGTTAATACTTTCCTAGTAAATAAAAACAATAAAAAATCGTGTATACTGTATTATAAGTTCATTACACGATTTTTATTTTATATTTAGTATCTGGTGGAGATGAGGAGAGTCGAACTCCTGTCCAATAACACTTCCATATAAACTTCTCCGAGTGCAGTTTATTAAAAAAGTTTCCCAAAAGATAAATTAATAAACAAACTTTGGCTTTTGGTAGTTTCTGTTATACCCACTATCTTAGAAACATCAGATAGTTTTGTTTCCTACGAAGGTATGCGCCTTATCTAAAAACCGTAGGCTTTTTTAGTAAGACGTAACTGCTCTTAGGCAGCTAATGCTAATTCTCTATTATCAGCGTTTATTTTAGTTTTCGTCTTTTTTAGGTGGCCAGACGAACCCACCACTCGCTATTTATATTTCTCTGTTACTGTCGAAACCAAATACATCCCCATATGAATTAAATTATACACTATTTTATATATATTTGCAAGGATTTTACTCTGGAAAATTTTGTAATCTGATTTATAGTCATAATTAGAACTTCTCCCCTTTTTTCAATATATCAATTTTTTCTATATAATAGCAAAAGCATCCCCAATAAATATTATAGGGATGCTTTTGCCATTATTCATTGCTTAGCAATAAGCCAAGCATATGCAATTATTGAAAAGCTAATAAATATTAGCATAATCATTATTGCATAAAGTCCTCCAATCAAAGTGTTCATGATAAGCAAAACTGATAATCCAAAAACTCTTCCAAGTCCTAATGTTATTTCTGCCATAATCTGATGCTCTGCTGTAAATTGTTTATTCAGTTCTTTTCCAAGGCAAGCATATCGCTCAATATTTGTCATCATTGAAAGTATACAAATAAACACTGAATTAATCACTTTATAAAAAATAACTGTGTTTGTGTTTGTATTCACAAATAATACGCTTACTGCAATTAATGGCATAATTGCAGATAATGCAATTATAACTTTAGACTTTTTTCCATTGTAATACTTTTTTATAGTCCAAGTCGTACAAATCGTAAATACTGCAAACACTGTGTTTAATATACCAAGCTGTACTGACGAGCCAAATACTATCATAATGAGAAGCAAAACTGTTCTATCTAATACTGATGACACTATTCCGCTGAAAAAACTGATTTTATAATAGTTCAAAACTTTTTTTGCACTATTTGCTCTTTTTAAGCTCTTCATAAAATGTATTACATCACATTTTGCTTCTTTCATAACAACGTTTTCTATTCTCATTGACAATACAACTTGAATTACCGAAACCACTATTATACAACTAGTCATAGATATAAACGAAGTCGTTTTAATATAAAAACCAATTGTCACAGGAAATACAATGCTCACAATATTATTGAAAATGCTTGAAAGTGTACAATATCGTATGGCATTATCATTATAGATACCAATCAATACTGCAAATGGTGAATAGTACGCTCCCATCGCAATGCCTTGAACAGCTGCAAACAGAATATAATACTGCATTACATTATCATCAAGTAACATGATTATGCATAATAGTATTAAATTCAGCATTATGCCTATTCTTAGCGCTTTCAATGGATATGCTTTTATTTTGCTTCCAAGTAGTAAAAATGTTAGCATTATACAGAAATACTCAACAATATAGTAAATTGAGATTGTCTGTATAGAGTTTCTTGCCAATTCATACATCCGCGCTGTGAAAAAGATACTACTGTAAATTTCAGTTATACTGGTAAGGGCTCCTATGGCTACAAGCCGTTTTAAATTTGCATTCATTTTTTCATCTTCCTTTCATGAATAGTCTTTGATAGTAAGACTTACTCCAAAGCTTTTATAATATATATTATATTATATCACATTATGTAAATATGGTCAATTTGTTGTTAACTCTCGTGTTTATATAAACTACAAAAAGCTTAAGGAACAACCTTAAGCTTTTTGCAGTCTCGTAAGACATCTAGCCTTACAATGAACATGGAATGTCTTTGTGTTTAAAGTAGTCTACCAGCTCTGCCAGTATTCTTTTGTGAGGAAGCCACTCATAGCAGCAATCTATTATAGTATAACTCATCCTACAATTTCTCTGCTTCTTTCCTACAGAATTGATGAAAAATTTCTTCTCCGGTATCATGAGCTTTCCTCCACTGGGCCTATGCTGGTAGTCAAGCTTACAGCCATTTTCGCCCAGCAATATGCACGGTATATCTTTTCTGCATGAATCTACAATGCCTCGCCCTTGATTTCTTATTCTCAGGATATACACACCTATATTTTGCATACTTGCTTCGCCATCATAGAATTCGATGCTGATATAGCCCTTCTCTATCTCTTTCTTCAAAAACTCAAAAGAGATTTCTTCAAAATCATCTGGACTAAAATAGCACCCGCATCGTTTACAGCATTGACCACATCCTTCACAAATTTCTGAGTTTACATTTCTTGCATCTGAGTAATTCTTTGGTATGCTCCGATATGGTAACTCTGGATAGATGCAACTCATCATGAGCCTACATGTTCTGCTTTCTGCCACAATAAACCCCCCTGTTCATTTTTTCAAATTGGTATACATGCGTAATTTTATTATACTACAATTTACATAATTTAGCAAGATTTAGAAAACTTGTTGCAATTATTAATATTTCTCTTGCATATTTTATTCATATATGTTAATATATATTAGTAAAGCTATATAGGGGTATAGTGTCAATGGTAGCACATCGGTCTCCAAAACCGCCTGTGAGGGTTCGAGTCCTTCTACCCCTGCCAATTTTTATTGAATATGTACATTGAAAGCTTTGCTTCCAATGTACAATTTTTTTATCTAAAGCAAGAGTTGGAGGAAGTATGGAAAATTTAAAAGAACTCATAAAAAAAGTACTAACTAGAGAAGTTATATTTTATATAATTTTTGGCGTACTTACTACTATTGCAAATATAGGTGTTTTCTACTTACTTACTCTATTAGGTCTTAATGAAAATATTGCTAACATTATTGCAATTATTGTCGCTGTATTATTTGCTTATTTTACAAATAGAAAACTTGTATTTAATTCAACAGCTTCCACTTTTAAAGAAAGATTAACTGAATTTTACAAATTCATGCTTGGACGTGCTTTTACAATGGTTGTTGAAGCTCTTGGTTTTCCTTTATTTTATAACGTACTTGGCATTCAAGAATTAATTAGTAAGCTTATGATTTCTTTTATTGTCATTGTTTTAAATTTCTTTATTAGCAAGTTCTTTGCTTTCAAAAAATAGATATCCGGTTTAGAGGCTACTTTGTTTAGGAGGTAGCTTATGAAAAATTTATTTTCTTATTCTTTTATTTTTGTGGTTATAATTGGTATTTTAGTTTCCATTTTTGGCTCAAGTATTGTTTCTGATTATTCCTTTTATGATATAAACCAAGAAGACATTTATGTAAGTTCTAAAGGATTTACATGGCCCTTACCAAATAAATACCAAATTTCTTCTTATTTTGGTTATAGAGACTTAAATTTATATGGTGCTGCAAATTACCATTCAGGAATTGATATTCCAGGAACAGAAGGTACATACTTTTTAGCAACAATGCCTCGGAAAAGTAACTTATACTGGTTTTAGTGGTAGTGGTGGATATACAATTATTTTAGAAAATGATAATATGAAAGCTGTATATTGTCATACTTCTCCTGATTTTTTAGTGAAAGTTGGAGATTATGTGGAAAGGTCTGAGGTTTTAGGTCAAATTGGACCTCTTAATGTTTATGGGATTTTAAATAATCCATATAAAGACAAAAATGGTAATCCTACAAATGGCTCAACAACAGGTTGCCATTTGCACTTTTCTATAAAAATTGACGGAAAAGCATGCAACCCATTAGATTATGTGGAAATAAAGGAATAATCCATTGAATTTTATACAAAAATCATGTATACTTATATTCAAGAATATGAAAGTATTCTTAAACAACTTTGGAAAGGAGTTCTAATTATGTCTAATCCTTTATCTCCTGATGGAAGATCCTACTGTGCCAACTCCGACCTGTTTTTCTATGGAGCAACTCTTGGAGTAAGGCATTTGTCGGAAGAAGCTTGGCGTAGCCATGCAAAGGCCGTAAGAGAGGTGTCCACTGAGATATCTGCTGAATTACACAAATAAAGCTAGGACTAATTAGCAAAAACTTCTAAAAAGAGGCGACCATTGGTCACCTCTTTTTTTGCTCCTATCTATTCAAAAAATCTATTAAACTCTTCTTCAGAAATTGTTTCCTTTTGCATTAGTGCTGCTGCAACTGCATCTAGTTTATCACGATTTGCACTTAAAATTTGTATTGCTCTTGCATAAGCTTCATCCATTAGTCTTCTTATTTCTTTTCCTACTTCATCTTCTATCTGTGTACCATAGAATTCTAATTCTCTTACATCATCTACTTGCAGTGAAATTGGTCCTATTTTATCACTCATACCATAAACAATTATCATATCTCTCGCTGTTTTTGTTGCAACTTCTAAGTCATTACTTGCACCTGTTGATATATCATCTAAAGCAAGTTTTTCTGCTGCTCTTCCCCCTAAAAGCGATACTAATTTCTCTTCTATTTCTGTTTTAGATATATAGAACTTGTCTTCGTTTGACTTATACATTGTGTAACCACCCGCTACACCTCTTGGTATTATTGATATTTCTTTTACATCTAAAACTGTTTCTAAGAATTTTCCAACAATCGCATGTCCTGCTTCATGGTATGCTGTAAGTCTCTTATCCTTTTCTGAAATTACTCTACTTGATTTTTGAAGTCCAACTGTTACTTTCTTAACAGCATCATCTAAATCTTGTCTTGTTATTTCATCATGTCTATTTACTGTTGCAATGATTGCAGCTTCGTTTAATATGTTTGAAAGTTCTGCTCCTGTAAATCCTGCTGTATCTTCTGCAACACTTGTTAAATCTATTTCATCTGATAATTTCTTTTCCTTACTGTAAATCTTCAAAATCTCTTCTCTGCCTCTTAAGTCTGGTGGAGCTATTGTTATTTGTCTGTCAAATCTTCCAGGTCTTAGAAGGGCTTTATCAAGCATCTCAGGCCTATTAGTTGCAGCAAGTACTATTATTGCATCATTTTTCTCAAATCCGTCCATTTCAACTAATAGTTGGTTTAAAGTTTGGTTGTTTTCAGATTCTGCTCCACTTGAGCTTGTCCTTCTTGAACCTATTGCATCTATCTCATCTATAAATATTATACATGGTGAAAGTTTTTTTGCTTTCTCAAATAATTTTCTAACTCTTGAAGCACCGAGTCCTGCAAACATCTCTATAAATTCTGAACCACTCATTGATATAAATGGCACATTTGCTTCTCCTGCTATTGCTCTTGCGATAAGTGTTTTTCCTGTTCCTGGTTTTCCACAAAGAAGTATTCCTTTTGGAATTTTTGCTCCCATTTTAACAAATCTATCTGGCTCTTTCAAGAAATCTACTATTTCTATCATTTCTTGTTTTTCTTCTTGAAGTCCTGCAACATCTCCAAAGGTTACATCACTCTTGTTTTCTACTCCATCATATACTTTACCTTTATCTCCAAGTCCTTGCATTTTAAATATCATAACTACAATTACTATCATAAGTCCAGTTGATATTATTGATAGTAAATTATTTTTAATTCCTGCCAAAAATCCACTTGATTTTTGTTCTAGTTTTACTCCAGCATCT
Source organism: Clostridia bacterium (assembly GCA_022791735.1). Classification (GTDB taxonomy): domain Bacteria; phylum Bacillota; class Clostridia; order TANB77; family CAG-508; genus JAAWPK01. The sequence goes on along the minus strand of JAAVZQ010000087.1, from coordinate 11,695 downwards.
TTATGGTCATGTATATATTCCACAAATGCTTGTATATTTGGTATGATTACTTTTTCTGTATCATCTTCTTTTTCTCTATCTTTGTATTTTACTTTTAAAGTTGCACTTCCAGTTGTCATCTCGATTTCTTCTACTAAACCATTTTCTATATCACTCAAAAGTTCAGTATATGCAACTTCTTTGTTTTCTTCTTTATCCTTGTTTATAAAGTATAGAGAAGTAACTACTGCTATCCCGACGATTAATATCATAATTAAAATAAGTGTCAGCACATTCATACTTTTTTTATTTTTTCTTGGTTTGTTATTTTCTTTTTTCATCTTTTCTTATTCCTTTCTATGCATTAGATCCCTCTGGTGCTTCACCAGTTTTATTCTCTTCTTCCTTTTTTTCCTCTTTCTTTTCTTCTTTTTTCTTATCTTCTGGTTTATCAGGAATTTTTTCTTCTGCCTCTTTAGCTACTTGTGCTTGTATTTCTTGAAGCTTTATAAGCTGTATCCTTTGATTGATTATTTCTGTTTTTATCATAAGTATTGCAACTGCTACATATACATAAGAAATTGCTTCATACATCCACTGAAAATATTTTATTTCAAATCCTACAAATGTATTTACAATTATATATATTAGGTTAAGTATTATTGGAAGTGTAAGTGCATATACCCCTATATTGAAGGTTGCTTTATACCTTAACCTTAGTTTTATTAGCCTTGAAAACAAATATCCAATAACTCCAAGCATCAATGCATCTATTAAGTTTGATATAATATAAATTATAAACAAATATATCAATATTGTAAAGAAAAATAGCAAATAATATGGTAATAAATTTCTTGTTTCTAAAATTTGTAAGAATTGTGACTTCCCTTCGATATTAAATGCTAATAAATTTGAGTATTCTATACTCTGTTCTTCATTCAAAGCGCTTGACACAATTACCATTCTATCCTTCAAAAATATCATTCCAGTAGTGTTTAGACCTTTTATTTTATTTGTGTACTCTTCTCTCTTCTCTTCTTGTTTTTCTGCGTCTGTCACAATTGCTACCATTGGTCCATCATTTTCTATGACAATATCTTCACTTGGTTTTACTTCAAGATTTCCGTTCTTTTAACGTAATTTCTTCTATATTTTCTTGTACATAATTTTTTGCACTTTCTACTGATGAATAGAATTTATATGTATAAGAGATAGCTATAACTGTTACAAATATTAAAGTAAGTAATACTATATATTTTATAGCTTTTAGCACTTTTTCTGCTGCAAATTCCTCATATCCTTCGAAATCTCTTATGCTTGTCCAAATTTTTTTAAAGAAATTTTTTTCTTTCATTTCCATTTGTTTTTTTCAACCCCCACTTTTATCCATCTCTGCTCGAACATAATTAGATATTTGGCTAGGCGCGTGAAGCAAATATTCCCTGAGACGTGCTGATGCACGTTGATTGCTGAGGCTGTTAAGGCTTTGCCTGTTACAGCGTCAGCATGCAGAGCTGGGAAATTTGCTGAGTAGCAACAACGCCAAATGCTAATTATGTTCGAGCTTTGTACCGTCTTTTGCATCAATAACAGTGTACCCTTTTTCCTTTATAATATCCCTAAGCTTATCAGATAATTCCCAGTTTTTATCTTTTCTTGCCTGATTTCTTTCTTCTACAAGTTTCATTATCTCTTCTGGTATATCAACCTCTTTTTCTGGTTTTTCATCCATTTTTATTCCTAAAACTTCATCAAACTTTAAAAGTAATTCTGCAATTTTTCTAGATTTTTTAGGGCATCTTATAGTTTCCCATACTACTCCCATTGCTGAAGGCATATTTAAGTCATCATTTATTGCTTCCTCAAATCTTGACTTAATTTCTAAAATTTCTTCATCACTTATTTCGTCATTTCCATCTAGATGATTTCTAAATCCTTCTCTTAATCTTGTAAGTGACTTGTTTGCAGCTTCAATTCCTTCAAATGTAAAGTTTAGTTGATTTCTATAATGAGAAGAAAAGCAAAATAGTTTATATGCAATTGGATCTATTCCTCTTTTCATAAGAGTATTTATTGTGTATATATTTCCTAAACTTTTTGACATCTTTCCGCCATCTACTGTTAAGAAATTGCAATGCATCCAAAATCTTGCTGGAATTCTTCCACATCTTCCTTTGCACTGTGCAATTTCATTTTCGTGATGTGTTGGAATATGGTCTATTCCACCTGTGTGTATATCAAATTCTTCTCCAAGGTATTTATTACTCATCGCAGAACATTCTATGTGCCATCCTGGATAGCATAATCCCCATGGGCTTTCCCATTTCATTATATGGCTTTCTGGTGCTTTTATCCATAAAGCAAAATCTTCTGGATTTCTCTTTTCTTTATCAATTTCAACTCTTGCTCCAGCTATTTGCTCATCTACTTTCCTGTCAGATAGCACTGGGTATTTATCTAACTTTGATATATCAAAATATATTCCTCTAGAAGTTTCGTATCCATAACCATTTTTTACTATATCTGATACGTATTCTATCATTTCTTTAATATGGTCTGTTGCCTTACAGATAATTTCTGGTCTATCTATGTTTAGTCTATCAAAATCCATTAAAAATATATCTGTATAGTATTTTGCTATTTCATAAGGGTTCTTATTCTCTTTCTTTGCTGCTTTTGCAATTTTATCTTCTCCTTCATCTGCATCACTTTCTAAATGCCCTACATCTGTTATGTTCATAGCATGCTTTAAAGTATAACCATTGTATTTTAGCACTCTTCTTAGAGTATCCATGAATACATATGCTCTAAAATTGCCAATGTGTGCGAAACTATATACTGTTGGTCCACAAGAATATATTCTAACAGTATCATTTATAGGTGTAAATTCTTCCTTTTTTCTTGAAAGTGTATTATATAAGTTTAGTTTCAAATTTTCCCTCTCCTATCTTTTAATTGAATGCGATACCAAGGGAACTGGATTAAAAGAACCAGTCCCTTGACATTTGCCCTAATTTGTATTATTCGCCATAGTGTTAGTATAAGTATTTGTGTAGATTGAGTTTGAAGTACTATTGCTCGTATTACCTGGATATATAATAATGTTATTTATTGTATTGTTTCCTACACTGTTTGGATCTGACGTTGGTGTAGGAGTTGGTGCTAATTTACACTCTGTACATACATCAGCTGGTGGCATGTATTTTGCATCTGCCGCTGATTGCCAGTTTGTATTTTCCATATCCTCTCTTGTAATAAATACTCTCTCTTCTTTTTCTTTGCAATTTTCTCCTGCACGCTTTCCAGTTATCTTACATATAGCGACTTTTTGATGTATACTACAATATTCTGTTGGAACTGTTCCAGTTTTGAAGTATTCTGAATATGCCTTGTTTCCTTCTGGATCATTCTTACATTCCTCTGTTGAAAGTTTTCCTGATGTTCTACATACAACTGCTGTAGTAATTCCACTTGGTTGGTTCCAGCCTTGTTTTTCTTTACCATTATGCACTTTAGACATTATACTTTGATATAATCTCGCACAAATTCCTGAATTTGCATTTCCACCATTGTTTCCATCTGCTTCACTGTCAAATCCAAGCCATACAGATGCTGTATAATATTTTGTAATTCCACAGAAAGATGATGATGAGTCTCCATTTGTTGTTCCTGTCTTTCCTCTAACATCCTGACCTGATATTCTAGCTGATCCTCCTGTTCCTTGAGCACCATAGATAGGCTCTTTTAATAAGTCTAACAATAACCATGCATTTTGTTCTGAAAATACTCTTACTTCCTCTTGTTTTGGCTCAAACACAGTATTTCCGCTGTTGTCTGTTATCTTTGTATAATATAGTGGAGTTCTGTATACTCCTCCATTTTGTACAGTCGCATAGGCTGCTGCCATTTCCTTCATTGTCATTCCATTTGTCATTCCTCCAAGAGCTAGTGATAATCCAACATCTGCTTCTGCATCTACATTTACACCCATTTTCTCTAAGTAAGATAATGATTTTGGTACTGTAAGTCTTTGAAGCAATGTTACCTCTGGTACGTTAGATGACCTCATTATGATTTCTCTCATATTCATGTATCCTGACCATTTTGGATTATACCAGTTTAATGGTGCATAACTTCCAAATGTTTTTTGCACATCATCTACTGAACTTGCAATAGTAATTATTCCCTCTTCTAAGCATGGTCCAACAACCCCAATAGGTTTCATACATGAACCTGGGCTATGCCCTTTTATATCCATTCTGTTTATTCCATTTGCAACTGTCTTTTCTCCAAGTCCTCCGGCTCCTGCAACAATATAACCAGTGCTGTTATCAATAACTACCATTGAGCCTTGTCTTTGCACTTCTTCTTTATATTTTTCTCCTGTGTCTTTGTTTGTTCTAGTAACATTTTTAGTTATGTACCATTTTTTTGCATTGTTTATAAATTGTTCATCAACTTCTTTTTGTACATTTGGATCTAATGCAGTATATATATGATATCCATCTCCAAATAAGTGTAATTCTGCTTCTTTTTCTGTCCATTTCTTTTCTTGCATTAAGTCTTGTATTATTTGGTCTCTTGCTGCCTCTAAATAATATGATAATTTATTATTTTGTGAAACTTCTCCTTTTGAAAATGCTATCCCTTTGTCTACTTCTGCTATTCCTGAATCATATTCTTCTCCAGTAATTTTACCAAGTTCTTGCATTTTCTTAAGTACTGTTTTCACTTTTTTATTTATTTTATCCTTTTGTTCATCTGATGCATTAAATGGATTATATCTTTCTGGTGCACTTGTTATTCCTGCTATATATGCAGCTTCTGCAACAGTTACATCTTTTGCATTTTTATTAAAGTAATATCTTGACGCTGTTTGTACTCCATATATTCTATTTCCTCCACCACCTAGTGGAATAAGATTTAAATATAGTTCTAGTATTTGATCTTTTGATAGCTTATCTTCTACCTGATATGCTCTTACTATTTCTTTTACTTTTCTAAGTGCTCCTGCAAACATAGAGTTATCATCTTCACCTGTAACGTTCTTTACAACCTGTTGTGTTATTGTACTTCCTCCAAATGATGATTCTCCTTTATGTGTAATAAATGTTACAAATGCTCCTAAAGTTCTATACCAATCTACTCCATGGTGTTCTTCAAACCTCTCATCCTCAATTGAGATAAATGCTTTAGGTATGTATTGTGACATGTCTTCTTTGCTTATTATTTCCCTGTTTTCATTACCTGTCAACACAGCGACTACATTTCCATCTTTATCATACATTGTTGAGTTTTCATATTTTATATCTAATGCGTCTTCTGGCATCTTCCAATCGCCCCATGTACATCTATATATTATTGCTGCCATTACTCCACCTACTGCCATCGTCATTAATAAGCACATTACAAATATCACTTTAAAAAATCTTTTTAGATGTGGGTGTTTTTTCTTTGTTTTTGGTCCCTTTGCCCCTTTAGGTTCTTTTGGACTTTTCACTTTTTTAGTCTGTATTGGCTTATACATAACTGTATCGTCTGATGTTGGTTTTTTCTTTGTTTCTTGCTTTTCATTTTTTTTCATTTTATTTTCCCTCCTTAAAGAGTTCTTTTGTTTTCCATATAATTATAGACTATATTATTATAATACAAATTCTTAAAAAGATAAAGGGTTTTTGGTAAAGTTTTCATTTTTAAGATTTCGTTAAGTTTTTGTTCTGCTTCATATACTTTAACATATAAAATATGTTTCTTCATTGTTAGGCAAAATTTAATCCTCTTTATTAAACTTATTTGCTTAATAAAGAGGATGTATTTCATTTTAGATATTAGGTTTAGCTTGCTTTATTTCTTGTATCATATTTTAATTTTGTTGCCATCCCTCCTCTTATGTGCCTTTCTGCTTTATTTTCATCTAGTATTTTTCTTACTTCTATTGCAAGAACTGGGTTTATTTTAAGTAGTCGCTCACTTACATCCTTGTGTACTGTACTCTTACTTATACCGAAATTTTTTCGCAGCTCCTCTTACTGTGTCTTTTGAATCTATTATATATCGTGCTAATGTACATGCACGTTCTTCTATTGTTTGCTTACCCGAGGTCATTACATCACCCAAAGGTACTGCATGATTTAGTTTTCTTCCCATGAGTTTAAGCCCCCTTTGTTTGCTTTTGCTTAATTCTATTCACTGGGGCTTTTCCTTAGAACTGTATTTGCTTTAATGTTTAAAAAACTACTTTGCTTTTAGGCAAATATTTCATTTTCAGCAAATTTCAATTTACTAATAGTCTCCATACCTATTATTTCATTTGCCAAAGTCACTAAATTATTAAATAAGTTTATTTGTCCTTTATGATGAGCATCTATTCCATATAGCACTTTAACATCATAATTAGATGCAATTTGCCAGAATTCTTTTCGTGGATAAGGAACACTCCCTAACCTTCCCTTTTGTATTTCAATACTATCATCATTTAATACCCTATCTTTATAATATGTTGCATTAAAAACTTGGGCTAAATTTATTTCTATTGGAATACCATGCTTTTCTGCTACTTTACATATTCTATGAGCCACTTTTGCCTCATCCTCTTCAAATTTTCCTCTACTTTGTATATAATTATCTGGATGCACAATTATATCAGGTATTCCTAATTCTATCGCTTTTTCTACATAACTTGCATATTCCATTATCTCTTCTTTTGTAAAGCTATCTCTTCCACATACCCTTAAATTCTTATTTTTATCATATATAAAATGTTGTCCTAAAACAAGCTTATCAGTTTCTTTTTTTAGTTCTTGAAGATTTGCTTCTTGTCCTGGTAAATACTCAATCTCATATCCACTTTCAATTGTTATTTTATCTGCATATTTTTCTTTTAGTCTTTTAATACTATCTAAATACTCTTTTCTTTGCTCATATCTCATTCTTATCTTTTCTCTATCATCTATTACTTCTTTTTCTGGGCAATGGTCAGTAAATGCAACCCTTTTAAATCCCATTTTTATATATTCTTTTATATACTCCTCATCTTCTATTAAATCAGCGTGCCCACATCTATATGTATGTGTATGATAATTAAAATTTTGCATACTTCGTCCCTACCTTTACCTATCTTTATAACTTTTATTATTATAGCACATATTTAATAAATTTTATATAATAAAATAAATCTTTTTCTAAATAATTATCTACCACATTAACTTCTATGCAACATGATATAAAAAGTGAGCTCTCCATAAAAAGAGAGCTCACTTTTGAAAAACACATATATTTACTTAATTTTGAGTTCAAATAGATATTCCAAAATGCTATCTCTGGTCAGTGTAATTTCTGAAATCTTTAAAAAGTTAATTGGAACTCCTATTCTTTGAAACTGTTTACTATCCTCCACCTTTGCTAATACTCTACGAGTAATCTCTTTCTGATTTTGGCATATGTACTCCTTTCGGCTACCTTTCCATATTTCAACGATTCCTACATCTACCCGAATAAAATCAAAAGTTCCTTTTTTGGGGTTATCTCGTGCTCTTTCTAAAATTGGTGTACTAATCTTGGTTATAAATCTGTCAATACTATCTTCAGAATGCTTTGCTTTATATTCCTTGCTTATACGCTCTCTTTCTTGTTTAATGTTATCACTCATAGTCTTGATGCTATCACCGATTTTTAAACCTTCGATAACTCGCTTTACAAGCTTAAATTGTGCTGAAGTCGTTGAATTGTGCCGAAACACGTCCATTATAAAATCCTTATTGGCTCGCGCTTCTTCTCCTTGATAACTACTGCTTCCTATACAAGCAAATATTCCCATATAGTTGAAACCATACGACTTTCCATTTTGTTCCACAACTATCTCGTCTATCATCTCTAATTGTTTCCAATTTGGGTAATACCTTGACCGTACAGGTCTCCATTTAAGCTTTTGCTTGTCTTGAACTTTTATTATTAAGGTGCTAATGCTATCACCTTCTTGTAATTCACCTAATGCTTCAACAAGAAGTGATTCACTTTCTTCTAAAAAGTGTTTCTTAAGTAAGTATAACACAAGCTGTGTATTAACCGTTTTAGAACCATCGCTTTTTTCTGCTACCAAACCCCTTTCTGCTATAAAACAATATATATTGTCTCCTCTTTCAAATAATGGAATACCTTCTAAACTACTTTCAATACATTTGCTTTCTATTGTTCTCATAAATATCCACCTCAAATTATTGATTTCTAGAATTTTAAGAACTTGCTACTTTTTACTTTACATAAATTATACACTATTTGTAAACAATTGTCAAACTTCTGCTTCTATGCATTCTAGCATTTCCTCAAAATCATTAAATCTGTACTGTGCTAACTTATTTATTTCTTCTCTATCCCTATCAGAATATTTATCATATATAACAGCTACATCTATTTTAACATTACTTGCAGCCTCAACTCCTATAAGTGAATCTTCTACTATCAAACATTCTTCAGGTTTTACTCCTAATTCTTTTAAAACCTTATAATGTACTTCTGGGTTTGGCTTCAATTCTTTTACTGCTCCTTTTGAATATATCAAAGTAAACATATCTTCAAAATTTGCTTTATTAATTATATTTCTATTGTATTTCTTGTAGTTTTCAATTGTATGGTCATTTGTTGTACTTGCTATAACTAAAGTAAATCCCTTGTCTTGCAAATATTTTAATACCTTTTCTGCATTTGGCTTATAGTCAACTATATTTTTTAAGTAATAATCAGCAATTTCATATCTTAATGCTTTTATCTCTTCTTTAGACATCTTTGAATTGTATTTTTCCTTCAAAAATCCACCATATTCTAAATAAGCATCCTCGCACTTACTATACTCTTTTAGTTTACTATCTCTCTGCTCTGCAATATCTATATCATCTATCGTGCCATCTCCTATTTGCTTTATTAATTCAGCATCTATCTCATTCCATATGCCAATTGTATCAAGCAAAGTACCATCCAAGTCAAATATAACTACTTTTTTACCTTCTAACATATATTTCTCCATTTCTTTGTCTGTTTTTTCAAATTCTATCACATTAATCTAAAAAAATAAAGCCATTTGCCAATAATTACATTTGATTTTGCATCACAGTTATGTTAACATAAAATTATGGAGATGATTATTATGATAAAAACTTTAAATGATACTATTAAAAATCTTGATAAAAAAGTTAAAGAAATAATGGTTAAAGGCTTACTTTTTTCGCTAATTGTTTCACTTATAGGAACATTATTCTTAATATATTACATATCTTTTAAAACCTCTAATTTCACATATTACATAGGAACAAAACTTATATGGCTTTCAATCTCTTTTGCGTGCTCATTTTTCGTATCTGCAATAGCAATGGATAGAGTAAAAAAGGACTTAGCTGATTAAAAACAAACGTAAGAGCTTTTAGGTTAGCTCCTACGTTTGTTTTTCTGCTTTTTTTCGTTTGGGGTGCGTGTTTAGAAAATAACTTCCAGAATATCCTCCAGTCTGCAGTCGCTAATCATGTTCTGCTGATCATTAAAGAAATGAATCAGTGCGTCCGCAACGCTCTTCTGCTCTCCTTTGACATTACCCAAGTCGTCGATGAAGTAGACATAGGCGTCATCATCAAACATTGTTACGTCATCGATGCCACAAATAATGAGGATGATTGCAGTTTCAACTGCATTACTTGAGTCATACTCATATTCGTATTCGGAAATCAATGCATAATCGTCAGAAATCTCCGCGATGGCATCCTCGTAGTGCTTGATGAACTCCTGAAACTCTGGTGTTGTCTTTGCGGTCTCGCAGATTTTGACACGTTCAGAAAGAGAACCCGCACACATCAGTCTTTCGACCAGCTGCGTTCCCTTGACGGTCTCACTCAACCGCTTCAAATGTCCATACATTTCTTACTAACGCTCCTATCGTTTTAAATTTAAAATGACATTTTCCCCCAACGCTTCTGCCATTTTATGAATTTAATTATACTACATTTTTTTATTTATGTAAATACACATACAAAAATACAGGCTTGTTTGTCGCCTGCATTTTTGTTATGTTAAAGGATGATATTTTCTTAATTCTTATACAGCCTCTGCTGTATCTATCTCTGTTTCAGTAGTATCAGATGTTCCATCTTTTTCATCTATTACCTCTAGACTTGAAATAGATACTTCATATGCAACTCTTTCTACCACTGTTCCATCTTCATATTTCTTTTCATATTTTCTTGATTGAACACGTCCTACTGCTTTTACTTGAGCTCCAACTTCTAAATGGTCACAAAATCTTGCATTTCTTCCCCAAGCAATAGCTGGTATATAGTCTGATTTACTATATGCTCTATTTACTGCAAGTAAAAGGTCTGCAATCTCACGTCCAAATGGAGTCTTTCTATAAATTGGCTTTTTACAAATATGACCAATTAATACAACCTCATTTGATACATCCATGTTTATTTCTTCATCATCTTTGACTTTTTCTTCAATATCGTCTTCAAAAATTATGTCTTTTGCAAATACTGTTAATACTAATTTATTTTTTTCATTTTCATAACTATTGTAAGATCTAAATTGTCCTTTTATAATAATCTTTTTGCCAATTTGTAATTCATCATCATTAATTAATCTTTCTGACACCGTGATTGGTATCATATCAAATGTTTCACTTAAACGTGGCACTTCTAAATCAAATATGTAAAAACTCTCTCCATAAATTTCATGACTAAATCTTTTTTCACTTGTAATCTTTCCCACTAATACTAAATGGTTATTATCCAAATAATTTGTGTTCAATTCCTTTTCCTCCCTATCTTCATACGTATTTCTTACGTACCTTATATTACTATTATGTAATACTATACAAGTATCTCTCATTTTGCTAATTTTTTTCTCTTGCTAATTTACTCTTTTATTATACTACATATTTTTGGTTTTGTCTACATAAAATGTTAAATTTTTAGAAAAAAGTTTCACTTTTACCATAAATTAGTAAGATTGAAGCAACTCCCATCAAATTATGGCTATTATTTGCAAGCCTTTTCTCTTTTATCTTAATCTCTATTTCCTGCGGTTCTATCGTTTTTTTATTAATGTCTACAATCTTTCTTTGCACTGATATAATAAAGTTCTCCTCTACACTTGATGCAATTATAGTAGCCTTTGAATTAAATCCAAAAGTTATAATATTTAGTTCTTTATTGTTTACAACTTCTAAACTGCTTTCCATATCCGCATTAATTGCTAGATATTTAACATTTTTTAGTAATTCATTAAGACTTTCACTTGCAGCCTCTACTTTAGATAAATCCATAACCAATATAGTTTCAAACCTAATATTCTTTATGTTATCAATACTTTTGTCATTTATTGCAATTATTGTATGTTCTTTATTTTGAGAATTTAATTTGCTTTCCAAAACTCTCTTTATCTGCATTTCATACTTGCTATCTGCAATAATACCAATAAATGCCATTTTCTTCCCCCATACATATACATTCTATTATGGTATTATATCCATTCATTTCTTCATTTATACATTACTTTTTTGAGTTCCATTACTATCAATTTCATAATTATCACTATATACAAGGTCAGATACTTTTACAATATTATATCCCTTTTTCTGAATATCTTTTATTATTTCCTCTAAGCTATTTGCAGTATTATCAGTTCCATTATGCATAAGTATAATACTTCCTGTTTTCAAATTTTTATTTATTCT
>JAAVZQ010000010.1 GCA_022791735.1 Clostridia bacterium | reverse complement strand
TAAATTTCGAAGAAGATAATTCTAATATTGTAGCTACCAATATGCCTTTAGACATCATTTATGAAGATAATTATTTACTAATTTTAAATAAACCAGCAGGAATAGCAATACATCCTTCAATGAGGCACTTTGACACTAGCCTTTCAAATGGTATTAAGCATTATTTTGATGAAATACGGATTACATAGAAAAATAAGAATAGTAACACGTCTTGACAAAGATACTTCTGGAGTTGTAGTAGTTGCTAAATGTGATTATATACAAGATATGCTAACTATGCAAATGCAAAATAATACTTTCAAAAAAGAATATATAGGAATTTTAGATGAAATTGTAGAACCAAAATCTGGTACAATAGATGCACCTATTGCAAGAAAAGATGGTAGCATTATAGAAAGATGTATAAGTGAAAATGGTCAAAAATCTATTACACATTATAAAGCTACTGTAACTAAAGAAAATATGAGTATATTACATTTTATTTTAGAAACTGGTAGAACACATCAAATAAGGGTACATTCTAAATATATAGGACATCCAATAGTTGGAGATACGCTTTATGGTAACCCATCTTCTCTTATTTCAAGGCAAGCTTTACACGCATACAAGATAAACTTTATACATCCGATAACTAAGAAAAAAGTAGAATTCATAGCAGATCTACCAAAAGACATGTCAGCATTAATAGAAAAACAAAACTAGAGGCTAGAAATTAAAAGTCCATCCTCTAACTTCTAATTTCTAACCTCTAGAAAAGTAAATCTATAAGCCGGGTTCTGTCATTTAAAATAGTCATTTATCTCGAATACATATTACTATGTATCTCTAGCCGCTTGTTTTAGGAACTGGCGAGCAACCTTATGTCCTTATTTTGCGTTGCTCCAGGTGGGGTTTACACTGACCTTGTATGTCACCATACAAGCGGTGAGCTCTTACCTCGCCTTTTCACAATCACCAGACTATCTCTAATCTGGCATTTATTTTCTGTTGCACTTTCCTTAGGGTTTCCCCCACTAGACGTTATCTAGCACCCTGCTCTATGGAGCCCGGACTTTCCTCATATATAAAATATATACGCGACTATTCAATTTACTCTAATATCTATTTTAACTTCATTCATCTATTTTGTCAAGACGAATTAGCTCTTCTACTATTTGGATTGCATTACTTGCAGCACCTTTTCTAAGATTATCTGCAACAACCCACATATTAATACCACTTTCTATACTAAAATCCCTTCTAAGCCTTCCAACATAAACTTCATCATGACCATTAGCATTTATAGCAAGCGGATATACATCATGTTTAGGATCATCTTCTACAATAATATCTTTTGCATTTCTTAAAGCTTCTGTTAATTCATCTAAATCAAATTTCTTTTCAAATTCCACATTTATAGACTCACTATGTGAATTCAAAACAGGCACTCTAACTGTTGTCGCAGTTATAGGTAAATCTGGTCTATTTAAAATCTTTCTAGTTTCATTAATCATCTTTTCTTCTTCTTTTGTATAACCATTATCTAAAAATACATCTATATGTGGCAAGCAGTTGTTTACAATTGGATGTGCAAACTTTTGAAGTTCATATCCTTCATCTTCGCCATTTTCTAAATCCTGTATTCCCTTTAGACCTGCACCTGATACAGCTTGATATGTCGAATAAACAATCCTTTTTATTTTGTATTTTTCATCAAGTACCTTAAGAGGTACTACAGCTTGTATAGTAGAACAATTAGGGTTTGCAATAATTCCATGATTTTCCTTTATTGCTTCACTATTTACCTCCGGAACAACTAGTGGAACATCTTTATCCATTCTCCATTGACTGCTATTATCTACTACTATACATCCATGTGATGCAGCAATAGGTGCAAATTTCTTTGATGTTTCTCCTCCAGCTGAAAAAATTGCAAAGTCAAATCCTTCATCAAAGGTATCTTCTTTAAGTTCATGTACAATATATTCTTTTCCCATAAAAGTTATTTTGCTTCCTGCTGATTTTGAAGAGCAAAAAAACTTATATTCTGAAATAGGTAATTTCTTTTCTTCTAATACCTCCCTTGCTATTTTTCCAACTACTCCTGTTGCACCAACTACTGCAAGTTTATACTTCCTTTCCTGTGCCATAACCTTGACACCCTCCTATTTTTTAAAAAACAATTCATGTAAACAGTGTATTGTAGGATTTATATCCGTACTTTCTACTGTAACAGAAATTTGCATTTCAGTTCTATCCAAGTTATTAAACTTTAGATTATTTTTAATTAAACATTCTGTAATTTTATCTTTCGTATCTAGTCCTAGGTCTTTTCCAACAATCGAAACTACATTTCCATTTGATGTAACCCCTGTAACTTTTGGTAAATTACAGCATTTATTATAAAAGTTTGAAATCATAGTACCGTGCACTATTTGTCAAACTTGACCTAACAACTAATTTTATATCATTTTCTTTTGCTATTTTTACGCATTTATTATGAAGCACACCTGCTCCTAAATTTGAAAACTCAAGCATTTCCTCATAAGAAACATTTTCAAGTTTTATAGCATCACTTACAATTCTTGGATCTGCTGTATATACACCATCTACATCAGTATATATCTCACAGGAGTCTGCCTTTAATGCGGCTGCAAGTGCAACTGCTGTTGTATCTGAGCCACCTCTTCCAAGAGTTGTGTAGTTTTGGTTTTCATCAATCCCTTGAAAACCAGTAACTATAACTATTTTCTTTTCAGAAAGCTCTTTTCTTATCCTCTCTGTTTCAATCTTTGTTAACTCTGCATCTCCATAATTACTATTTGTAAACATCTTCACTTGGAATGCATTTAACGACACTGCTGGCACACCCAGCTTATAAAATGCCATTGCCATAAGAGATACTGTAATTTGCTCCCCAACAGCTAGAAGCATATCCATCTCTCTTTTAGGTACATTTGTACTTATCTCATTACTAAGTGAAATAAGTTCGTCTGTGTGCTTTCCCATTGCAGAAAGTACTAAGACAATTTCATCTCCGTTTTTATAATCTTCTATACATCTATTTGCTACATTAAAAATTTTTTCTTTATCTGCAACAGAAGTTCCTCCAAATTTTTTAACTTTTAACATATTTAGTTACCTTCTTTTTGTGCTTTAGAGTTCTTCTCACAGTTGTGGGAAAAACTATTTATATATTATATTAAAAAATGTTAAAAAATGTTTATCCTATCTCATTAATTAACCAAAACTATTATACAAAAAGCATCCCCTCTTTGTCAAGTTTTTTGTTACATAACGCAAAGTATACGAAAAGACGCCATTATAGCGTCTTAAAATCTCTATAACTCACATCTTCTAAGTAAAAAATCTAATGCACTTATTTGCTTTATACCATTATAATTATTTATATCATAATCTAATGTTATTATATATTTTCTAAAATGGTCTGGGATTGTTGCTAATGGTTTTAATTCTCTTTTTAAAGTTTCTTCATCCCTAACTGACAAAGCAACTTGCACATATATATAATCATCACCTGTATCTATTACAAAATCTACTTCATTTGTCTCATTTTTACCTACAAATATTCTATAATCTCTTCTTTTTAATTCTAAAAATATTACATTTTCTAAAATATGCCCTAAATCTTTATTATGATTTTGACCTAATAAATATGTTCTTAGCCCTAAGTCTGATAAATAGTATTTTTCTTGAGTTTTTAATAATTGTTTACCCTTTATATCAAATCTATGTACTTTATATAATATATAGCTTTCTAATAATGCATTTAGATATTCTTCAATTGTGTGTACCGAATTTTTTCTTCCTCCTGATGATAATGTATCACTTATCTTTTTAGTAGAAACATTTGAACCTATATTATCAAATAAAAATCTGCATATACTTTCTAAAACTAATACATCATTTACTTTTTTTCTATTTATAACATCTTTTATTATTACTGTATTATAAATACTATCTAAATACTGTATTTTTTCATTTGATGTATCAAGATTTATTAAATATGGAAAACCACCATATTTTATATACTCATTATATTTCTTAAGCTCGTCGTTTTCTCCATAAAATGTCAAATACTCTCTAAAAGATAATGGTAACACATGTATTTGTATATATCTTCCTGTAAGAAATGTTGCAAGTTCTCCTGATAACATATATGAATTAGAGCCTGTAATATATATATCTAAATATTCTCTTAGGAATAAGCTATTTATGCATTTTTCAAAGTCTAGAACATTTTGTATCTCATCTAAAAATATATAGTTTTTAGTATTCTTTTCTGTATTATCTATAATAAAATCATGTAATTTTTGATAATCTAATAGTTCTTTATTACTATTATCTTCAAAATTTATTGATATAATATTTTTCTCTAATATACCATCATTTATTAATTCTTTTCTAAATTCATTTAAAATAGTTGATTTACCAGAACGTCTTATCCCAGTCAATACTTTTATTATATTTTTATCCTTATAGTTTCTTAACTTTTTCATATATTCTTCACGATATATAGTATTTTTACTCATATTACACCACCAATTTTATTATACTCTTTTACATTAGTTTTGTCAACTTTTTGCTGTTCCTAGCAAAAAGTTTGGAATTTTATATAGTTTTTGCTTGAGTTTTATTTTTTCATTTTCCTTAGAAAATTCTTTTGCTCATCTGTTATCCTATAAGACTCAATTGCTTTTTGTATCGCTTTATTATATGTAAATTTATCTAAAGCACATGTTTTTAGATATTCTACTGTTTCATCATAAAATTTCACTAGGCAAACTGAAACTGCCCAAGCAATTGCCATTTGAACATAATATGCATCACTTGTAATGGAATCAAAGAATTTAAAGTTCTCTAACAAATACTTATCATCTATATAGTAGCTTAAAATCATTACTACTCCATATCTAATTTCGAATTCTTTATCTGATTTTAAGTATTTCTTTATAAATTGCCACATATCTTTTTTGTGTTTATTTGTAATTTTAAGTCCACCACAAAAAACATCACAAACTGCCCAATTGTCTATTTTAGGTATAAAGTTTTCTATATAACTCAAAACCACATTAAAATCTGCCTTTGATAAACCAATTAACATACCTTGTAACATTATTTCTTCATAATATTCATTATCTATTTCTTTGAGCAAATTTTCTATATCATATTCTTTTGCTAGGTCTTTTGCAAGATTTCTTAAAACTGGTACTCTAACTCCAATAATGTTATCTGTTCCTGGACAAAGTCCACTATGGAACTCCTTATATTTTTCATCTCTTAGCTCAAATAACTTTTCTTTTATTTCTTTTTTCATACTATAACTCCTTGCCTTTTTGCTATATTATATCACAAAAAAATATAAGGAGAAACTCTATTTTCATATAGAATTCCTCCTTTTGATTATTTGGTAGGCGTGCCACTCTCTATTTTGTTGATATATGTATATTTTCTACTTCTGCTTTTAGTTCTCTTGAAACTATATTTTGTATCTGTGCAACTTCTTCTGCACCTAAGTTTTCCTTACCAATTATCACATTTATACTAGTACCATTTACAAAAATTACATTTTGATTAAATCCTTTTGATGTAAGCAAATTTTCTGCTATCATTATTGCATTTTGAAGTTCATTTATTTTGTTTATCTCTTGTTGTGCAACTGCTTTTTGTTCTGCTGCTTGAGTATTACTTGAAATTATTTCTTGATATCTTGATGTCATTTGTGAATACATTACATTTCTTTCTAATTTTGATGAGACAAAATAATTATCATCTGAACTCGTAGGAACGTTATTTGTTTGTTGCACCTCTTTTGGCATAGGAGTTTGCACATTCTCTTCTGGTGTATTTTGAGGTACTTCTCCTTCTTCCCTATTCTCCTCTACAACATTAGTATTTACAAGCTCTGCATCTCCTAAAGCTGCTAAATCTGTATTAGAATTTTCCTCTATTTTTGTAGATGCGTCCATAGATTGTCCTGTATAACTTGTATTGTAATTCAAATAACCTGCTGTAATTAGCATTAAACTAATCACCAATATTGCCAATTGATTTTTCTTAATAATTTTCATAGTAACACTCCTCATATAATATATTTACAATGTAAAATTTAAAGACAATAAAATTTAAAGTCCGCGACAGGAGGAAAAGTTTATTTTTTACCGAAGGTGGGGTGGGGACCGCCGAAGGCTGTTAAGTGCGATAGCACTGTTACAGCGTCGGTGGGAAAGCCTGAGAAAAAAATACAACTTTTCCTCCTTGGCAGGACATCATCAGATTTAACGTCTTTAAATTCTACATTGCTGATTATTTTGCGTACCTCATCTAGCAAATACTTGCACCTTATGAGGCTGCGCCCCCGTCACTGCCTCAACTGCAGCTACAATATTTGCCTTAAGAGTTGGATCTTCTGCCCCTTTAGCAGTTACAATAACCCCTTCTATTTTAGGATTTATCACAGTCTGTGTCGCGGGTTTGCTTTCTCCATTTTCCTCTGTAAAGATAACTTCCTTATTTGTCCCCTGTTCTTCAACTGTTCTTGTTCCTCCTTCTGAATCTTCTTCAGAAGTTTTAGAAATAGTATTATTTTCATTGTACATCGCAACTACTTCACTTGACTTAGAATATGTAATCAAAACCTTTACTTCTCCGAATTCCGAGCCATAGTCTCTAGAATATTCTCAAGTCTTTCCTCTAGAACATCATCATATTCTTCATCATTTTTCACTTTAACATCTGCAAGGGTTTTATAACTAGATGTTTCTTCGTCTTTAGGCTTTTCCTTATCTTTACTCAGTATAGAATTAATAGTAATCAGTGTAACTATTAGTATAATTAGAAATACAACCATATTCTCTATCTTTCGCTTATTTGGCTTATTTTCTCCACTATTTGCACTCCCAGTATTTTTTTCTATAAAACTTTTAAACTTATTCATTTGTTCTTTAAACATTTAAGTTTCCTCCATTTTACATTGAATTTACAGTAATATTTTCATAAGGCACACCATAGTCTTTATTTAACTTTTGTTTTATGCTCTCTATTTCATCAGAAGATAACTCATTTTCTTCTTTTACGTTTCCGCACTTCAACCTTATTTATCGAAACACTTATGCCACTTTCTTTTGGCTTATCTTTGTCCACTGTAACTTTCACATACTCTACCACACCTTTATCTAAATCTAATTCAGCCGACACCTTTTTTACATTATACCCCATACCTTGTATATCTGATTTAAGCTGTCTTTCTAGCTCAATATTATATCTATCTTCCACTGTATAAGTATTACTACTTACCATTATATTGTCTTTACCAAAATATTTCTCATACTTCGAATAATCTACCTTTAAATCTCCTTTATTTACAAGCCTAAGCACAGGAGAAATCATCACGTACAGTATATATACACCAATAATTGTTTTAATATACTTTTTGCTATTTCCATTTGGTAGTATCATTTCTAAAATAGTTACAATTATAACTGAGGTTATTATTTGTCCTGCCCATGAACTTATATAATCTATCATCTATACATCATCCCACTATTAGTAATTTTTATAACAAGAGTAAGTCCTATCATAAGCATAACAGAAACTGTACATACCATACCTAGCAATATCTTAAAAGTTCCACCTATTTGCTCTAATACAGATACTATCTTCTTATCTGCAATCGGTTGACTTAAGGCAGATGTCAGGTTAAACGCCACAGACAGTACCATTAACTTTATTATTGGCATCAAACATATTGCAAGAACAACTATTATACCTACAAAACCTACTGCATTTTTTAATATATTGCTACATCCTAGTACTGCATCTACTGTTTCTCCTAAAAGTTTACCGTACTACTGGAATAGTACTAGTCACTACAGCTTTTGTAGTTTTTACAGTAAGTCCATCTACGGAGCTTGTCAGGGTTCCTTCTAAAGAAAGTACACCGTACAAATATAGTAAGAGCAAATCCTAATATCCATACAACACTCGATTTAAAAAACTTTGCCATTTTATCTATTTGTACTTTGTCTGATATTTTCGATATTATTCCAAGAACGGTTCCGTATAAGGATAAGTGGTAAAAGCACAGTTGTTATGAAGTTGCCAATAAATGTTATTATAAGTAAAAGAACTGGCTGTATTACTGATGCTGTAACTAGATTTCCGAGTTGTCATCATCAATGCTAAAAGTATTGGCAAAAGACAATTTATGAAGCCTACAAGATTGTTTATCGTTTCTCTAATTAAAGCGATTGTATCTGTAAAGTTTGCCATTATTAATGTAACAATTAATATGTACTGCACATAGTAGGTTATCTCTCCTATTTGTTCATTTCCCATACCTTCACTAATACTCTTTACTATACTATGTATTATGATAATTATTAATATGTAGCACAGGCTTTTAATAGTTTTTGTAACTTCTGTCCCTAATATTTTGAAAACACCGATTTACCATACCATCTGCATTTATATTTCCAGTAATTGCACTTTCGTATAAATCATTTATGTTCATATCTCCAAATGCTTCACTTGTATATTTTTGTGCTTGTTTTATAAATGCCGAAATACCAAGGGCCTCTTCTTGCTCATCAATAGTCTCGTCCATTTCTGCCCCATAAACTATATTTGCATTTAAAAAAGTAGCTAACAAAAATATTATAAGAATTAGTTTTTTCATAAGTTTATAGTTCCTTCTTTAGTTTATTAAAATTAAGGTAATATTTTAAGTACAGTTTCAAGCATAGATGAAATTATTGGTATAGACATTGTAATAATTATTACCTTACCCCCTAAATCGACTTTAGAGCCAATTGCATTTTCACCTACATCTTTACATATACCGCACCGCAAATTCCGTTAAAATGGCAATTCCAGTGATTTTGACAAGTATTTTTAAGAACTCTTGGCTTCCGACTTATCCTATTTGAAAAATCCGAAATAAATGCAACTATTCCTCCAAGTTTGTCCATAAATATAAACATAATTAGAACACTTGCTATAAGTGATATATATACTGAAAATTCGGGCTTATACTGCTTTATAACGATAATTATTATTACTGCTGTTAGTGCTATTCCTATTATTTTTATTATTTCCATATTTAAGCTCATCCCTTCCTCAAAGCACTATTTCTAAATTTTATAAGTTAAACATAGTTCTTACACTATTAAACAATGAACTAATCTCCTGAATAACCATTGTAAGAACTATCACAAGTCCTGCAAGTGTTGTCATCATTGCTTGGTCCTCTCTTCCAGCCCTTACTAATACTTGATGTAATACTGCAACTAATATTCCAATAGCTGCAATTTTAAATAGTAAATCAATGCTCAAAGCTAATCCCCCCTGTCTTTAGTATTTTAAATAAGTATTATTACAGCTCCAATCCCTGCAATCACTCCTAAGCTTTTGTATAGTTTTGATCGGTCTTTTTGTTCATCTTCTGCCTTTATAATCTGCTCGTCAACAAATTTTTCTAATAGCTCTATTTCACTAAGTTGTCCTTCTATATTAGTTTTTCCAAGCATTTTTTCAAAAGCTTCTAGTATATCTAAATCTTCTTTACTCATATTAGTATTAGCACATCTAATTCCTTCTTTCCATGCCTCTCCTGCTGATAAGTCTTTCATTTGTTCACTTGAAATTCTAAAGATTTCTCCGAATACCTCCTTCAAACTTTTTTGATATATCTAAAAAGATTTGAGGAAGCGGCTCATATGTATATTGTATCTTGGTTTTTATAATATTTAATGCACTTCTTATTTGTTTTAGTTCGTCCACTCTGTATCTATACCTATTTGCAAGCATTATTCCTAAACTACTACTACTTATAAATATTAATAGCATAATTATAGATTTTATAATTATCACTCTTTACC
>JAAVZQ010000086.1 GCA_022791735.1 Clostridia bacterium | reverse complement strand
GTTGATAGGTTGGAGGTGTAAGTACAGTAATGTATTAAGCTGACCAATACTAATATATCGAGGGCTTAATCATAGTATGGTTCATTTATTCGATGTTCATTATTCATTATCTATGTAATTTTCAGTGTACTAAACATACACTATATACTTTTGGTGACTATTACATAAGGGTAATACCTGTTCCCATGCCGAACACAGAAGTCAAGCCTTATGTGCCGAAGATACTTGCGGATTTCTCTGCTGGGAAAATAGGTCGTCGCCAAATTTTTTTTATATATTTTTATCAATTAAAAGATTTAGAAATTTCTAAGTCTTATTTTTTGCTTAATATCAAGGGATAATTGATATGAAAACTTGACAATTAACATAAAACATGATATTATATACAAATAAATTTTATAAGGAGGTTGCTTTAGATTTATAATAGATGAAACACTAAAAAGCTATATTAAGAAACAACTTTATTATTAGAAAGGTAGTGCGAACATGAAAGAACATGGAACTTGGATATCAGTTGGCGAATTTTGTCGGAAATACAAAGAACCAGAAGCATTTTATGTTGATTTTAGGCCAGATTTAAAAAAGATGATATTATTTCATGATATGACAGGCTTTGCGAAAAAAATTTATATTAATAGGACACCGGAAGAGATAGCAAAATTGCTAGAAGAAGGTGTGTACGATGGAGAAAAATACAGAGTTGAGCTTGAAGTAGCAAGCCAAGAAGTGGAAACAGAAGGAGACCTTGGTGGATGGCATATTTTTATATTAGGAAAGAATAAATATATTTTAATGAGCCATAGGGCTACAGAGTCAAAATTAGGTTTAGGTGGGGAGATAGGGTATGAGAATGCATCACAAGTATTATCAGATTATGGCAGAATGCTTTATAGTAGTCATCAGTTAAACCTAGAGGGAAGTTCTATAAATTCAAAGATTATCAGAAGACTTAGTTACTGGTTGAAAGTTAATGATGAAGAAATGAAGAGGTATTGGTCCGAAGAAACATATGTAGTTGGAGATGAAAAAGAAAAGTCATCCGAAATGGAATATGATGTAGGATGTATGAGAAAGTTATTCCGAGATAGCTTACCTGATGGATATTATGAAACATTTGATGATTCTATAACATTGCATCGGATTAATAGCCGGATTTCTGACAACGATGAGTATGAGGAAAATAGTTTTCGACCAGTAGTAGTTCTTAATCATAATATTGCTATAATGGTTGGAGACGAATATTATGATGGTTCTACTCCAGAAAGAGCACTTAGAATTCGGTATAGTGATAGTGAAGAACAAAAAGAGATAATACGAAGAGAGATAGATTCCATTAAGAAAGAACTCCAAAGATTTACCAAGGAGCAAAATGAAAAATTTGAAAACCTTCAAAAACTAATAGACAGTATGTATATGTAATTACAATTTATCAAAGCAACTAAATATATCCTCAAGTCATGTTATGATTTGGGGATATTTTTTTGTAAAAAATTTTAAGAAATTTTCAAAAAAGTATTGCATTTTCCCAAAAGTTATATTAAAATTTAGGTGAAGTGGAGAGAAGTGGTAGAAAGTGTCACAAAAGTGATAGGAGGTGGAACATCAGTGTTTATAGGTGAATACGAGCATTCAGTAGATGCTAAGGGTAGAGTAATAATGCCAGCAAAGCTTAGAGACGGAATAGGTGAGAAGTTTATCTTAACTAAAGGTCTTGATGGATGTTTATTTGCTTATTCACAAACTGAATGGACCAACTTCGAAGAAAAATTAAAAACACTTCCACTTACAAATAAAAATGCCAGAGACTTCGTAAGGTTCTTCCTATCAGGAGCAATCGAATGTGAGATAGACAAGCAAGGTAGGTTTTTGATACCAAGTAACTTAAGAGAATACTCAAAGTTAGATAAAGAAATAGTGATTATAGGAGTAGGAACTAGAATAGAAATTTGGGATAAAGAAACATGGAAGAAAGACGAAGAAAATATTTCTGCAGATGAAATTGCAGAAAATATGGATACTTATTTAGGTATATAACTTGCAAAAGTTTATATAAAAATACAAAAGATAAAACCTTAAGATACAAAAGCAAGCATTACAAAGGACAAAATTATTAAATTTAAACAAAAGATAAAATCTTAAAGTACAAAAGATAAAAAATTTAATTAAACAAAAGAAGAAAGCACAAAAGACAAAGTTTTAAGTAAAACAAAAGATAGCTATACAAAAGACAAAATTTACTAATTTTATTATAATTCTAAAGAAAACATTACAAATATACAAAAGAGGGGACAAACAAAAGACAAAATTTACAAAAGAAAAATGAATGAGAATTCAAAAGACAAAAATTAAAATTTAATACAAAAGATATACTTTAAGATGTCATTACAGTTGGTAGGTTTATTTGCCAACTGTAATGTTTTTAAAATAGTAAGGAGTAAAAATTGGAATTCAAACATAAACCAGTAATGTTATTAGAGTGTATAAAAGGGCTGAATATAAAGCCAGATGGAGTGTATGTCGATGGAACACTTCGGTGGTGCTGGACATAGCCTTGAGATAGTAAAAAAATTAGAAAAAAACGGAATGCTAATAGGTATAGACAGAGATGAAGAGGCTTTACAAACAGCTAGAACTAAGCTATCAGATTATCAAAATATAAAGTACATACATGATAATCATGATAATATAGACGAGATACTAAAAAGTTTAGATATAGCAGGAGCAGATGGCATACTTTTAGACCTTGGTGTTTCATCATATCAAATTGATAATATAGACCGAGGATTTAGTTATATGAATGAAGATGCACCATTGGACATGAGAATGGATAAAACAGCAAGTATTAGTGCAAGGGAAGTCATAAATGATTATTCAGAAGAGGAATTATACAGAATAATTAATGAATACGGAGAAGAAAAATTTGCAAGTAGAATTGCAAAAAATATATGCATTGCAAGGAAGAATAAAGAGTTAGAAAAAACAGGTGAATTAGTAGAAATTATAAGGAAGAGCATACCTGCAAAGTTTCAAAATAATGGACATCCAGCTAAAAAGACATTCCAAGCAATTAGAATAGAAGTAAATAACGAAATTGAACCATTATATAATACAGTTAAAGCCAGTATAAACGCTTTAAATAAAGGAGGAAGGCTATGTATCATAACTTTCCACTCACTAGAAGATAGGGCTGTGAAAAATGCTTATATAGAAGCGTCAGGTGTATGTACATGCCCAAAAGATTTACCATATTGTGTATGTGGTGCAGTATCACTTGGCAAGATCGTAACAAAAAAGCCAATTATACCAACTGATGAAGAGATGCAAGAAAATTCCAGAGCAAAGTCAGCAAAACTTAGGATTTTTGAAAAAAATTAATTAGAGAAATACAAATGAAAAGGAGGTGAAACCATGGCATATAACAGAGTATATCAATATGAAACAAGTCCAAGAAAGCTAGAACCAGAATATGAACCTATTAAAAGAGAATATCCAAGAAAAAGTACAGCAAGGCGTATAAATAGAAAAGAACAAGCAAAAATAAAAAAATCAATGCAAAGAAAAATAATGATCTATGTTGCCATTGGTTTCGCAGCACTTTTTATAATTAGTTATAGATATTCTTCAATTGATGATACTTATGCATTACTAAAAGATAAGAAATCAGAACTTGCAGTAATTGAAAAAGAAACAACACAATTAGAAGCAAACATTGAAAACAGTATAAACCTTACAACAATTGAACAAGAAGCAAAAGAAAGATTAGGAATGCAAAAGCTTAGCCCAGAACAGGTTGTATATGTAGCATTGCCTAAAACAGATCATGTAGAAGCAAATTCAGAAGAAGTAAAATCAACAGATTTAGAAGAAAATTGGTTTATGAAAATAATTAACAAAATAATTCAAGAATTTAAGTAAACTAATTGACAGCATAGAAAAAGTATTATAATATTATTAAAACAGATGAAGGAGAGATTATAAAATGAAGAATAATAAAGGAAATGCGATGCTTTTAGTAGTTATAGCAATAGTTGTTATAGTAATAATTGCAATAGTTGTTATGATGGGTAATAAAAACAAGCCAGAGAATGTGGCTGGGAACAATGATACTACAATTATAGGAGACGAAATGCAAAAAGAAATAAAGGAAGTAAAAAAATTTAAAGGATTAGAAATATCAAATATTAAAGTAAAAGTAAATAATGAGAGAATTAGTGTGACAGCAGATGTATATAACCCAACATCAAGTAGAATAGAAAAACAAGGAATTAATATAAATGTGTTAGATGCAAACGGAAATAGTATTACATCATTTACAGGTACAATTGATGCTGTTGAGCCAGGAGCAAATAGGCAAATATCTTCAGCAACTATTGCTACACCACAAGATAGGAATGCTGCAAATGTAGAAATCACAGAAAGAGCAGAATAGAGCGTTTAGATATCTAATATTTTGACATACCAAAAAGCCCTTGTCAGATGACAAGAGCTTTTTGCACGACAGGCATTGTCTTAGCTAATCAGTGAAAGGTCATAACAAGGGCATATACATAAGCCATTTATTGCTTGTATTTGAGTTAATTTTATGGTATAAATAAGTCAAAGGATTAAGGAGGTAAGGGATGAATTTATATATAAGCGCAAGTAATAGAAAGCACAATAGTTATAATTTCTTGAACAAATTAAAAAATGAAAAGGACATTTTTATTTCATTGGCCGATATAGATATTAAATATTGCATAGGCTGTAATGCTTGTCAAAAGAATGAAAAGAACCAATGTGTATTAAAAGATGATATGAATAAAATTTATGACGCAATTAGTAAATGTGATAACATTATAATAATGTCTCCAATTTATATGAACCAAATAACAGGCATTCTAAAAAATGTATTTGATAGGTTTAATCCATATTGTGCTAGTGAAAGCTTGAAAGGAAAAAAGATATTTTTAATCACTGTTGGCCAAATGAGTGAAGAAGAACAACAAGAAATATGCTATTCTATTAATAATTGGTTTAAGAGCATATCAGAATTTTTATATTTTGATTTTGAATATCTATATAATTTCACAAGTGGAGACATATTAGAAATAGATAGTATAGAAAAAATGTACGAAAAAAGCCAATTAGATATTGTTATAGAGAATATAAAAAATAAAATAAAAGATTAAGAAAATATGGAGAATATATGAGAAACCTAAATGAGAAACTAAAAAACAGAAAAATAAATTATAAAGAATTAATAAGCTATGGGTTTAAAAAAGAGGAAGAAAAATACATATATAAAGTACAAATAGAAAATAATGAATTCGAGATAAATGTAGTAATATCAGATGAAGAACAATACTCAAAAATAATTGAACTAGAAGAAAAAACGGAGTTTGTATTAGTAGATATTGAAAATGCGGAAGGACAATTTGTAGGGAAGATAAAGCAAAAATATGACGAGATTATAGATGATATATTACAAAAATGTACAAGTAAAGAAACCTTCAAAAGTACTCAAGCAAAGGATATCATAAAATATATAAATCAAAAATATGGAGATATGTTAGAATATTTATGGGAAAAGTTTGATAATAATGCGATATGGAGAAACAAGCAAAATGAGAAATGGTATGGAATTTTGCTTACAATATCTAAAAGAAAACTTGGAATAGAAGCAGATGAAGAAGCCGAAATAATAGATTTAAGATATCAAAAAGATAAAATAGAAGAAATAATAGATAACCAAAAAATCTTTCACGGGTATCATATGAACAAAAAGAGTTGGATAACAATAAAACTTGATAATTCAGTAGATACAGAAACAATATACAAATTGATAGACAATAGTTATAATTTATCAATAGGAAACAAATGTGGACTAACAGGAGATAGTTTATCACAAAAAGTATATGACTATCTACTTACAATACCAAAAGGGAAAGTGGTTACATATAAGCAAGTTGCAGAAAACATAGGAAATAAAGGACTTGCGAGAGTAGTAGGAAATATTCTCCATAAAAACCCAGATGAAAATAAATATCCATGTTACAAAGTACTAAATAGTAAAGGAGAATTAGCAGAAGCTTTTGTGTTTGGCGGAAAAGAAAATCAAAAACAGAGGTTAGAAAAAGAAGGCATAAAAGTAGAAAATAATAAGGTAGATTTAAAAATATACCAGTGGAAAGAACAAAGCGCCTCGGCGTTCTTTGTTCCGTCCAATCTAAGTTTCGAGCCTAAAGGCGAGAAATCTTAGAGGGCAAGCGTTCAGCCATTTTTATTTACTAGGAAAGTTAGTGCTTTCCTAGTAAATACTAAATCCCCAAGATGCAGCAGATGCCGCAATTTGGGGATTTAGTATTTGTGCTACAAAAAAGTAGCATGCCGAAAACATAATAGCATTTTGGGCTAAAAATTAATTATCAAGGAAAGACTTATGAATTGCGAGCAAAACTTTCCGAAGTAAAGGAAAATCTTCATACAACTCTTCGTCAAGGTATTGCTCAACAGTTGTACCTTCAGGGCAATAAGTAATGAGTTCATTGTAATACTGCATACATTTTTCATTTAAGTCATCAAAGGCAAGTCCGGATAAAACTTGGATGTCATTATAAAGTTCATCTAATAGTTCTGGTAAATCAAATTGGAAATAGACTATTCCACAGTTCTTAGCAAAATCTGAGTAGTCCTTAGGTGTTAGCCACATAACTTAAAGCACCTCCAAATCTTCTGCAAGCAAAGCAATGCTTGAAGAGTTATTAGACCGAATTGATGTTACCCTAGCTTTTGCAAGATTGCCTTCTTCCACGCTATCAAGAATAGGTTTATAAGGCGAAGAAGAATAGTTTTTAATCCTTACAATAATTTGACCACGAAAATCCCTTGCTTGCAATCTGATATCTGCCATGTCATATTCTTCATATCGAGTAAGCATAAATAGATATCCATAGACAAAGGTACCAATCAAACTGTTTAAAAAGTTATCACGCAATTTCATAACAGCCTCGCCAATCAAATTATAATGATTGTTATATGCTTCCTCATCTAGTTGTTCCATTGCATAACAGGGAGTACCTTCACTACTTTTGCAACTAGTAACTATAGGATACCAAAGATTATTTTTCTCAATAAAATCAATAGTTTTTTGCACATCCTCCATAGTTTCATATGGGTGAGAAGTGACAAAAATGCTACGCATTGGTTTATGAGAAAATCTATCTAAAAGCACCTGAAGTTCATTGACCGTAGTACCTGTATTCATTGTCTTTAGCACGGAATCGCTACCACTTTGCAAAGCTAATTCTACCAAAATAATCTTATCGTTTGTAGCAATTTCCTCGATGAGTTCCTCATACATACAACTGGCAGTTAAGCTATATAACTCTATAAACTTAACAGTTGGTATTTTAGTTAGAGCTTGGATAAGCAAGTGAAGTTTAGGCTTTCTGTCCCCAAAGTCGATACCATAATTACAGATATTAAGTGAACTTAGACTGATGACAAATACAGAAGTAGTAGATGTAATTTCAGTAGCAAGTTTGCACACCTCAT
>JAAVZQ010000141.1 GCA_022791735.1 Clostridia bacterium | reverse complement strand
TCCTCTTAGTAATTTATACGTTAAAACATCATTTTCATCTTGGTCTGTCGCAGTTGCTGTTATGGTCAATTCACTTGTTGAATTTGATACTCTGCTTACTGTTGGGTTACTTATTGTTGGTGCCCTATTTAACTGTGTATTTACCTCTTTTGCATCACTCATATTTTCGTTGCCGGCCTTGTCCCAAATTTGATTTGTAAATATGTGCGAAAGCATTGGTATAACTAAGATATAGTATACTAGGAATTAATTTTAAAGTGTCACATGTCACTTTAAATGACACTTTAAAATTTTCAACCTTGCCTTTACAAAAATAATAATTCTTGTAAAGGCAAATCGTAAAATTTTCGCATTTTTTACTAAAAATATAGAAAAAGATTAAATTACATGCTATAATAACTTAAGTAGAAGGAGGTCGATTACAATTAGTGAATTTGATAAAATAGAATATTGGATAGAATTAGCAAAATACGATTTAGACACAGCGAAAGCAATGTTAAAAAGTAAAAGATATTTGTATGTTGGATTTATGTGTAATCAAGTTGTGGAAAAAATTTTAAAAGCATATTATGTTATGGTTGAAAAAAGACAACCCCCTTATACTCATAAACTACATAGATTAGCTGAAGATAGCAAACTATATAAAACAATGTCAGAAAAACAAAAGGACTTTTTAGACATGGTTGCCCCACTAAACATCGAAGCAAGATATCCTGAACGCAAAAAGGAATTATTTGAAGTATTAGATCGTAAAACTTGCAAAAATCTTGTAAAAGAAACGGAGGAATTTGTTTTATGGATAAAGAAACTGCTAAAAAATTAGTAGAAGAATATGCAAAACTAGTTGTTCAAAATATGGTAGTAAACAAAATAGTACTATATGGTTCGTATGCAAGAGGTGATAATAGAAAAAATAGTGATATAGATGTTGCTGTAATTGTGCCAAGAGAAAGTATCTCAAAGAATATCTTAAATGACATGGCAAAACTTTTTAAGTTAACAAGAAATATTTCTACAGACTTAGAACCAATTCTGTTAATTGATGAAGAAGATGCTAGCGGATTTTTAGAAGATATTTTGCAATATGGTGAAGTAGTATATTCAAAATAGCTATTAACAATAGAGATAATATTTGATATATAATAAATAAATATAATAAGGATTGAGTTGATGAGTTGTGTTGACTTAGTCTTTTATTTTTTATAGGTATTAAATAAGTAGTGCTATAGCGAATTTATTTGTACTTGTAATTTAGTTTTGTACCTTTGATATATAATTCTATATCTCATGTGTTTCAAAAGGTCTAAAGGCAATTTGGAAACACTTTTTGTTTGTGCTGGTTTTCGAACGCCTAATTTTCTCAGTTATATCAACGTTTTTACCCGCATTTTCAAATCAAATTTTGGACAAAAACCATTAACTGTACTAGATGTTATGGAACTCGGTCAAACATCCACGAAAACAAATTGTACAGTTTGCAATGGTACTGGAAAAGTCAAACATGAGTTATGCAATGGTACTGGTCATATTCTAGAGAATTATAATTGTATTCATGAATTGAGTACTTCTACTATCATTGTTGTGTAAGTGTCAATAGCCATGGTTTTGACGTAAGTGAATACCATTAATATTTATTCCTTACATATGGCTTATATAGCATATGTAAAACTAAAAACTAAAAAATAAAAATAGCCTTATATACAGTATTAATTTGCTGTATAAGGCTATTTTTTGCAAAATGATAAATGTGCAAAACTTTTCTCTTGGAATAATTAATAATTCCAGAATCTCTATTGTTTATAGTTTAATTGCTAAAAATCTTTTTTATTTATATATTAATGATACTGAGCAGTACTACTTGTATGTGTAGAACAATAATAATGAGATGATCCTGGTCCTTTTCCATGAGAGCAATTATTGGGTGTTTTCATTGTACCAGTACCAGAACAAGAAGTACAGTTCACAGATTTAGTTCCAGAACATGTCGAACATGTTCTAGTACCGAGAACCTGAACAACTTGTACAGCGAATTTGAATAGCCGTATGTGTCTTAGTACCAGCTAATCTTGTCCATCCACATATATGACAAATATATTCATCATATGTTTCTTTACAAATACTACACCTATAAGTATATCTAGAAACATCGCGCCCAGAAGTATCACAAGAACCACACCTAGATGTATTCGTAGCCCATAAATTGAAACTACCTATGCATGAACTATTTACCCACGTTGAACCAGAGCACGTTAGACAATTTAATGTACCAGAACCATTACATGTATTACATGTTAAAGTTTTATTACCATTGCATAAATTACATGTGGAAGTAGTATAAGTTCCTCCACCACAGTATGTTCCAGCGCAGTATGTCCTTTCATTTCCGTAATTTGCTGATGTATCATTTCCTCCATACGCATCGCTTACTCGTACCTTATAATAATATGTTGTATTCATTGCTAATCCCGTATCTGTAAATGTAACTGTATTTCCTGAATTACCTGTTATTGTTATATTTGTCTTTGATATATTACTACTTGTTGTTCCTCTCCATAGCGTATATGTTAAAGCTGTATCGTCTGTATCTGTTGCACTCACTAATATAGTTAATTTATCTGTTGAGTTTTCTACCCTTGATACACTTGGTGTTCCTATGCTTGGTATACTATTTGCTAGAGTAGCTGCACTATTTGCTGTTCCTGGTGTTGTGTCTATTCCATCTGTTACATCTATTCTAAACCAATATGTTGTATTCATATTTAAGTCTGTTCTAGGGAATACTCCGCTTGTGTTAGAGGCTACAAGAGATAAATTACTAGCAGATGTTCCCCAATAAAAAGTATATGTTAAAGTATCGCTAGTATCTTGGTCAGTAGCCACAGCAGATATATTCATGGAAGTTCTAGTTATGTTTGAAGCTTTTGCTTGTGAAGTAAACACAGGTGCCCTATTTAACTGAGTATTCATCTCTGTAGCATCGCTCATATTTTCGTTGCCGGCCTTGTCCAAATTTGATTTGAAGATACACTTAAAAGCGTTGATATACCTAAGGAAATTAAATATCAGCAAAGCAATAAAAGCAAAAAATTTATTCTAAATCGCTTTTAAACGTTTTTGAAGTATACAATATATAAATTTATATATCGAAAGTATAAAACTAAATTACAAATGCAAATAAATTTGTTACAGCTATATTTAAAAGTATAAGTTGATATATAAAAATAAAAGACTAAATTATTCAAATAATAATTTTAGCCTTTTGTTTAATTTTTATAAAATTATTTTTAGAATAAATTTATTTGAGCAAATTATGATAATAAATTTTCTTCTTGTATATCACGGTTTTAATGCTGTAATTGGTACTATATAAATGCCAGTTTCATTATCTTTTATAACAGCTGGACATTTTCCAGCTATAATGCACATAAATGACGGCTTTTTAATCATATTATTGTAAAAATTCAATAAATTTTTCTTTGCTTCTTCAACTTGATTATATCCTAATTTTATTTCTACAGCTGCGTACTCTCCACTCGGAAACTCTAAAATTGCGTCTACTTCTAAACCTGTAACGTTATCTCTAAAATGATATAAATGCCCATCTAAATAATCCATATATATTCTTAAGTCTCTTTCTACTAGTGCTTCAAAC
Source organism: Clostridia bacterium (assembly GCA_022791735.1). Lineage (GTDB taxonomy): Bacteria > Bacillota > Clostridia > TANB77 > CAG-508 > JAAWPK01. The sequence continues at coordinate 3,531 of JAAVZQ010000141.1, read as the reverse complement.
ATAAAACCAAAGGTATTCAAATCTTTCAAAATATTTTCAGGTGTTAAGCCCAAGCAAGCACATGATAATGATGGATCTGTAAGATGTCTTTTAGGAGATTTTCCAACTCTATTAGGAGAACGGTAATTTTCTCCATATGCTTCTTGATTTTCAATTAAGTGAAGTCTATCCAATACATCTAAATAGTCAATTACAGTATCTCTACTAGATAAAAGTTCTTCACTATTTTCATATTCTTCTATGTCTTTTATTATTGTTTTATTTCCAACAATTGATGACTCATTTCTTGCAAGTGACTTTAACAACATTCTCATTTTATTTTTGTCTCTTCTTTTTTCTGTTTCTTCATTCATATCTACGTTTAAAATCGAATCTATGTATGATTTTGGTATTAGTCCAATCTTGTTATCACTAACATTTATATTAGCTGGCCAACCACCTCTTATTAATAGTCTTGCTAATTGTATTATTTCGACATTACCAGTATTTAATGTTTCTTGAGTGTTGTTTAACATTTTTGTTAAAGATGCTTTTCCCGAAGAATCACCTGATTCATATAAACTCATCGTATACATGTACAACCTTCCAATTCTTCCAGCCCCAGAATGATGTACTTGTTCTTTCATTATTTTTCTAGGTAGTGTTGTAGAGCCTGTTATAATAAAATTTCCTTTTTCAGTAGTCTTATCACATTCACGTCTTACTGCATCCCATATAGCAGGAACTAAATGCCACTCATCAATTAATTGTGGCTTTTTTGTAAAATCATTATTAAAAATTGATTTTACATCTAATTTTGCCATATCTCTTACAGTTTCATCATCCATGTAAATATCGCTTTTAGAATGTTTTAGTGATGTCCATGTTTTGCCACACCATTTTGGACCTTCTATGCTTACTGCCCCAAATACAGACAAGTAATCTTCTAATTTTTTTTCAATTAATCTTTTTTTATATTTTTTTTCATCAATCTCCATTTTGTTCATGTCACCTCTTTTATTAAATATAGCATGTTTTCAATAAATAGTCAATAATCATTCGACACTTTTTAATGCTTTTAATCGACACTTTTTAAGAAAAATATTATGCACTTTTTAAAATTTTATGTTTTTAAATTAGACATTCGCTTTTGAACAAACTTTGATGTTTCTATTAAAATACAATTTGAAAAAATATATTAATGCTTTATTTCATTTTAAGAGCATATAAAAGAGATTTCTTAAAATATAGGCAATTTTCATTATATAAAATCTGTCAACGACAGTAATTTCAAGGGAAAACGTCAAATCAAATTTGGACAAGGCCGGCAACGAAAATATGAGTGATGCCACAGAAGTAAACACGCAGTTAAATAGGGCACCTGTGTTTAGTCGGAACACCAACAGGGGTTGCAAAAGAAAATACAAGTGATGCAATAGAAATAACAGTAATCGCAACTGACCAAGATACAGATGATATGTTAACTTACACAGTATGGTATGGAACAGATGCAAATAGTATAAACACAAAAGGAGTAAGTTCTTCTCCAACCAAACAAGGAAATAGTGTAACGATAACTCAAACGGGATTAAATAAAGATACAACGTATTACTTTAAAGTAGTAGTAAGCGATACAACGGCAACCACAATCTCTTCGTGGAATAAAACTAAAACATATTGCGAAGGAGAATATTGTAGTGGTGGTTTTAGTTCTGAAGTTCCTTGTACCAAGTGCGGGGCAAATGGCTATTTTCCGTGTACAGATTGTGGAGAACGTGGTTGGTTTACATGTGACAGTTGTTCAGCGCGGAAGTAATGTTTGCCATGTATGTAATGGGACGAAGACTGTAACAAAAACATGCGAGGCAACTAGCTGGACATATCCTGGTTCGATAACCTTTACAGCAGGTATGCGTAATTGTGATTATGGTATCCAAGTAAATGTGACCGCACAAACGTGCGACATTTGTGGCGGGCTAATTAACCCACAAACAGAAGGTTATTGTAGTTATCACAACAGATGGCATCAACTCACCTATTATCTCCCTTCCCACCCTACATCTTACACAACAAGCTGTAGTGAATGCAATGGGAAACGGTTCAATTCAATGTGTCAAGTGCAAAGGTTTAGGGAAGACAAATTGTGGTACTTGTAACGGGCAAGGGAAAATAAGTTGTAATAACTGTAAAGGTCTCGGACATACAATAGTCTGGAGCAAATGCATAGAACATGTATCAGATACAGAGCATTACTACTGCTCACAGCATCCCAGCTCTACGGAACGTTATCATTAAATAAGACTGATTGGATTATTAAATATAGCATTATAATAAATATCTTTGGCACACGAATAATATCTATTTAGAACACATTGTATTAGTCATTCTATCCTCGGACAACACTATTATTGCACATCTAGTTCAAATCATGGAAGTAATGTAGCACAATATCATAAATAACACGAACAGTCTTATATACAGCAAATTAATACTGTATGTAAGACTGTTTCATATAAGTTATACACTAAGGTATTGCACTAAATATTAATGACACATCAAGTAAAACAGTGCTACTGACATATTCTTTTTAGTGGTACTGATTTACAATATTTCCATGATGTGACGATGAAGTACAGTAATAGTGCGAACTGCCACCACTTTTGCCATGCTCACAACTATATGATTCTAAAAGATATCCTTTCCCCTGACAATTGTTACAATTCATTTTTCCGATCACCTCCACACAATCGACAATTTATGTAACCATCACTACAACTGCTGCAATCGTGGAAGCTACGTGTGGTATTTCCACATCCGATCGCAATTCCTGCAACTCTCATGAACATTTAAAGTGAAATTTAACGAACCGCAATGATAGCAAGGGTTAATGAAACCAGCAAGATTGTTAGAACATGTGTCACATAATACCCACAAACGTCGATCACTAGGTAGTCCGCACCTTTCACAGTCAATTGTCGTTCCCGCCCCGTAAGTAGCTGGTGCAACACGTAATATATGTCCGCTAATTGGTTGGGCTCCGCAGTCCCGAACAAGTGGAATGAGGACTCTCTCCAATAAAACCAATACCTTGGCAATTAGTACATAGCATAGTGCCATTATTACAAGAACTATTTGTGCAATTTACTTGCCCGTTATCACAATTAGGGCAGTCTAGATGATTATAACCACCACCAGCACATGGCGAACCTAAGCAATATGTCCTTTCACTACCGTAATTTTCTGATGTATCATTATCTATCCCATCTGATACTTTTACTTTGTAATAATAATACGTATTCATATATAACCCTTCACTTCTAATGTCTAAACCTGTGTCTTTGAAAGTTACTGTTCTTCCTTCTATCTTTTCTGGTGCTAGTGATAATTCCACTGGATTAGTATCATTTTCTGATGTTCCTCTTAGTAATTTATACGTTAAAACATCATTTTCATCTTGGTCTGTCGCAGTTGCTGTTATGGTCAATTCACTTGTTGAATTTGATACTCTGCTTACTGTTGGGTTACTTATTGTTGGTGCCCTATTTAACTGTG
>JAAVZQ010000085.1 GCA_022791735.1 Clostridia bacterium | reverse complement strand
TTCACCTGTCCTGCCACGGGAAGATATATATGATTTTTTTCGAACACCTTGGTGTCGTAACCTCTAATCTGTACGCTACTACGTAGCTTAATATGTCGGTTACTCCATTTCGCACTCGCAAAGCTCGTTTGGTCGCTTACGCGGTGTTTCTTAAAAATCATACATATCTCCCCTGCGCTGACATCTAATTATATTAGCTGTGAATTATAACAGTTTTATGCCTCAACTTTTTGCAAAATATCCTTCCTTCTATATACTGCTAAAACAAGCCCTAAACACATCATATTAACAAGCAAATTTGTTATTCCATAAGATAAAAACGGCATTTGAGTACCCCATTCAAACCCATACTTAAGATTACTAAGCACACTAAACAAAATCTGTATCAAAAACATACTAGCAACACCTATACTAAGCATCTTTCCATACAACTCTTTTACTTTAGATACACTTACAACTAAGCATGTAGAAAATAAACCAATACAAATTATAGTAAGAACACTAACTATCAGTCCATAATTTACAAAAATAAGTGAAAATGTATCATTAGTGCCCATGTTCCTACCATTTTCTATAACCAAACTACCATTTATCAGCATATATATAGTAAAAATAGTTATAGCAATTACAACACATATCAAAACCTTATTAAATATCTTAAAAATTTTTTCTTTATTTTTATGTTCTAAAATAAACCTAAAACCAGCCATAATAATGTATGTAATTCCTAAAACAACAGCATATAGAACTGATGGTATCTGCAAAACTAACAATATCGAAATAACACCTAAAACTATGGCTTGAATTATATTTACATTTCTATCTTTCATATTATCAACTTTTATTTTACTTTCTTTATCCAAATCTTTCATAAATCCTGCAAAAGCTATTATATATAATGGCATAAAAAATGTTTGCATTATATATAAAGGTGCTACACCTACATCAATACAATTCATATTTTCTCTAAATATACATGCAATCGTTACAAATAATGCTATTAAATATATCTGAAATGAATATTTACTTATCTTTGTATAATCAATAAAACGTATAGAAGCAAGTCCCACTATTGAAATTATTGTCCATGCAAAATACTCAATAAACTTAGCTCCAAACTCTCTTCCATAAGTAATACCTATACTATTATCTTCTAAATAACTATAAAAAAGATTATCTCTTGTATAAGCAACTAAAAGCCCAAATACTAGTAAAACACTCACTGTGGCTAAAATTTTCCAATCAAACCTTGGCTTATGTATTTTATTTAAACTTTTGCCAATCTCCTCTGCGTTTCCCATCTGCGAAATTGCCCTTTCCTCCGCTTCCTCTTTAGACAGACCATATAATACATAACTTTCCTTTTGCTCCTCTATATGATTTTCCAATTCTCTTGAAATCTCAACTCTAATTGGTTTATATCTTATTTGTTCACACACATTATCTAAAAACTCACTAATTTTCAAACAAAACACCTCCTATTGCCTTACTAATGCCTTCACTAAAAACCTTCCACTCCTCTTTTTTATCTAGCAATACCTTTCTTCCCCTATCAGTAATAGAATAATATTTTCTTTTCTTCGCTGTACTTTCCTCCCAATATGAAGAAATTAGTTCTTTTTCCTCTAAACTATGTAAAATAGGATATAAAGTTCCCTCTTTCAATTCAAAAACCTTTTCTGACTTTTCACTTAATTTCTTTATCATTTGATAACCATACATATTCTCCTGTGCCAATAAATTAAGTATTAACATAGTTGTACTGCCTTTCATTAATTCTTTATCTATTTTCAAAAATATCCCTCCTTTATACCTAGATATTCTATGTATATATGCATTGTATATCTAGGTATAAAAAAAGTCAAGCAAATTTAAAAAATATTAAGAAACTTAAGATAAAATTATAGTTCACAGCAAAAAGAATTAGAAGTCCGCAGGCTGGATAATTATATATAATTATCCCACCCACTGACAAATCCCCTTCAAAGCTGTGAACAACAATTAATTTTGATTTAATATCCTTTGTCCCTCTTCTTCAGTCAAAATTTTATACTTTACCATCCTATCCATAACCTGTTTTTGTCTCTTCTTCGCAAGTTCTGGGTTCTTAGTTGGAGCATATACAGACGGTGCATTTGGAATACCAGCTAAAAGAATAGCTTCATAATCTGTCATTTCATTTAACTCTTTATTAAAATACCCTTCACATGCCTCTTTTGCAGTATAATACCCATCTCCAAAATAACTTGTATTAAGATAAAGCTCTAATATCTCATCTTTATCATAACTACTCTCTATTTTAAAAGCCATAAAAGCCTCAGCTATCTTTCTTGTCATCTTCTTCTCTTGAGTAAAATAAATATTTTTAGCCAACTGCTGAGTTATAGTACTTCCACCTTCCACAAACTTCATTGCCTTAACATCATTTACTACAGCCCTTCCTATTGAAATAATATCTATTCCATTATGCTTATAAAATCTATGGTCTTCAACAGCAACGACAGCATCTCTGTACATCTTTGGCATTTCATCAATCTTTGTGTAATTTTCTTTTGCCTGAATAACTGCAACCTTCTCCTCTAATGGCATATTATTTAAAGCCTCTTTATATGCAGAATATCCAAGCCCTACAAACCTTATTCCAATAGTTATAACTACGATTAGTACTACTAAAACTATATTTCTAAATATTTTCATTTTTACCACCTCACAACTTTGTGACTTATTACATATTTTGCTCAATCTAATTATATTATACACCAATATAGAAATATTTACAATCGATTTACCTTACACAAATCCTACAAAATTGTAAGAAATCAAGAATATGTTATTTTGAAATTTGCTGTCTATAAGCTTCAAAATCAAATCCGCTTATATAGAAGAATTGTTTTGTTTCTTCTATATCTTTTTCAGATAAATCCTTAAAAATCACATCATCATCTGTAACACAGTCTGTTTCCCATGTATATATCTCTTCACTCTTCTTACCGATTTCATATACATTGTCATGCACCATTTTATATACAAGCATATTCTCTTTATTAATCCATACATCATAATAAGACTTTTCTTCATCTACATCTAAAGTATCATAAATCCTTCTAACCACATAATAATCTATTTCATCAACTTTTTCCTCTCTTATTTTATGGAACCCTAAATCTATAATATGACGTTTATCAAATTCAAGTGGATTAATATGCCAATAAAAATTTAACTTTCCTGTACTTTGTATATTATTATCTTCATTACATTGTATACAAAAGAATCTATCTCCTTGTATTACTCCATAATTTGTATATGAGCCATGCTTGTCAACTTTATCCTTATGAAAAGATTTAATATATTGGTTCTTACACAATACTTCTTTTTGATTTATCAATTCTTCCCCTTTATAATAATTATATGTCATCTTATAATTATCACTATGCAGTATATTTTCCATCGCATTATACGATTTGTCTATAATACTTGCTATTTTTTCTCCATTTTCAATATGCTCTCTCTCTTGTTTTCTAACCCTTGCTCTATTTATCCCGATTATTACCCACATAACTACTATAGCTAAAGCAATTACAGTTGCAACAAACTTCAAAACAAATATCTTTCTATTACACTTCTTCAAAAAATCAATTTCCTTTTCTTCCTCATCAACTGTCTCATTCTCATTTGCAGCACCACTTAATACAGCTAGTACCTCTTTGCAGTCTTTGCAACCTTTAATATGTCCATCTACAAATTCCTTAGTTCCACTCGCAATTTGATTTTCGATATAATTTGGTAGTAAATCTCTTACAATTTCACATTCATTTTTTATCATTTAACATACCCTCCTTTAATCTTATTTTACCTCTATAAAAAGCAAGTCTTGCCCAGTCCTCCGACTTATTTAATATTTTTCCTATATCTCTAAAACTAAGTTCCCCTTTAAGTCTAAGGTAAAAAACTTCTCTTGTATTTTCATCAAGTTTATGTATATTTTGATACAAATTTATCAAATCCTCTTTATCCTCTACTTGATTCTCAATTGATTTTTCTATAATAAGCTTTTCAACATAATTCTCATCATTTATCAAAACAAAATCTTCGTATTTCTTTTTCTTTAGAAAATCAAGCCAAGTATTTTTGGCAATTTGACACAGCCATGTACTTACTTTACACTCATTATTAAATTTTTTTATTCCCTTTACAGCTTTATAAAAAGTCTCTTGAGTTAATTCTTCAGCTAAACTGCTATCTCCACATAAGCCTTTCAAATAATTGTAAACAAGCTTCGAATATCTGTTATAGATTTCCTCCAATTTTTTACCCCCCTTCTACTCATTATGACGAATAACTTATATATTTGTTGCAAAAAAATCACAAATTTTTAAAAGGAGTAGGAAAATTCCTACTCCAAAGTCCAACATGGCTTAAACCTGGGGCACTGCTTGCATTCGTCCAGCACATTACAAGTTCCTGAGACCTTAGCAATGAGACACAAAGCCTTCTTTGTTTTTTTACGCCCCACTTGGCACTCTCGGCATTGACAGCCTCCATCAGTACAGTAGCACTTCTTCAGTCCTGCTTCCACACGTTGCCTGCATACTTCGCCACTAATACCCATAGGCAATGAGAAACTCCCCACGCAGCTTTGATCTTGTCTCACCTGTTGGTATGTTATTCCCTCTGTCTGCTGCCTATCATTTAATTCCTGCTCTGGTATCTTTGCTTCCACTTTTGGTGTCTCTACTGCTTTCGCTTTCCGTTTAGCCTTATTTTTGCCCTTTGCCATACTTTCCTTCCTTTCAACAATTCGAAAAAGTTTATACTTACCTTTTCCATTTGGAAAATCTTTATCATTATATCATAAAAAGCCACTAAACACAATAGTTTTAGTGGCTTTAACATGTTAATATGCTATAAAAATTACTGGATCTTGATATTCTCCATCCTTTAGCAATTCAAAATGTAAATGATAATCATCTAATATCTCGAAAGTTGCAGTATTTCCCACAGTTCCAACAGTTTGTCCCTTTGAAACTTCCTCTCCAACAGTTACAAACTCAGCAGTCAAAAGGTTAGCATATCTTGTTTCATACCCATTAGCATGCTCAATTATAACAGTAGTACCATACCTAGGATCATTCTTTATAGCAGTTACTTTACCAGCTTCTGCTGCCTTAACCACAGTTGTTTTATCAGCCTTTATATCTATACCAGTATGAACCACCCACTCTTTTAAAGTTTCAGAATAAACAAGCTTATCCTTTGCAAACTCCTTCATAAGAGTTCCTTCGACTGGTTTCTCAAACTCTGGATCCTTTGCAGGCTCTGGTGTCTTTGGAGTTTCCTTTTTTGGAGCTTCTTCTTTTTTTGGCTCTTCATTTGGTGTAGTATTATTTGAATTATCAACATTTGGGCTCACATCAGGTGACTTTTCTGTGTTTGTATCTTCCACTTTACCCAATTGTTCTTCCAAAGTTCTTCCTACTTGAGAACTTGCCTCTTTTGCCTTATCAACAATTGAAGTATCTTGATTATTATCCGCAATATCTTGAGACTGTATATCAGTATATGCCTTCTCCAAATTCTTATTGTATATTTTCATTGTTACAAAAAATGCAACTAACCCTAACACTAGAATTATAACTGCTGCATATAGAGCACTCTTTAAACTAAATCCACTCTCATCTGTCCTTCTTCCATCTCTCCTTCTATCATTTCTCATAATTTTTTCCTCCTTAAAGTTTTAGCTTTAGTATAAGTGTTTCCTCATTTTGAAAAATTATACAATTTTTTAATAACTTAAAATTAAAATTCACAGCTATAAAAGCTTAATGTCCATGCAGGGCAGTTCCATCTATAAAATTATTGCAGTGACGCGTAGCATGGGAGCGAACATAGAAACTGTTAGACATTTAAAGTTTGCGAAAGCAAACTTACACTCACGTCTATACAGTTTCTGTGAGACGACCAACAAGGAACAAAATAATTTTATAGATAACTGCCCACTCATGGACTAAAATATTATAAATCTAAGCATTATTCTAAAGTCAAAATCTCAGTCCCTGTATAAAAATGCTTCAAAATATCCCTATAAGAACTTCCTTGCTTCGCCATAGCATCAGCACCAGTCTGGCTTAAGCCCACACCATGACCATACCCAATCACCTTAAAAGTAATATTATCTCCCTTTTCAATCGTAAAATTAGCAGACTTAAGCCCAAAAATTGTCCTAGCCTCTGTGCCGAGCAATCTCTTTATTTCCAAACCTTACCTTTTTTACCCTTTTACCAGGCGTATACTCCTTTATCTCCATCCAATTGTCATCATCAAAATTAACACTTGCATCAGAATACTTAGACTTAAGCTTACTTAAAAACTCATCCTTAGACATAGAAACCTCTGATGCATACTGAGGATATGCATCCTCACCAACAGTTTCCACAGGATTTAAGTATGCAAGATTTCGTCCACCCCAGACATCATTCACATTTTCTGTCATGCCTCCACTATTAGCATGAAAAAACGCATTTATAAGCTTCCCTTCATGACTTACAACCTCACCAACAGTAGCATTTACAGCTTCAACAATTTTATTCCACTTTTCTTGTTTATTATCCTGCCATCTATCCATTCTGCCTTCTTTAGAAATCCATGCTTGGCAACAATTTGCACTATCACAAATATCTGCATCTCCATGAGGAGTACCACTAATTATCTTATATAAAGTATATGTCCTTGCAGAAACACTTTGAGCCTTCAAAGCCTCAAGCTCATAATCTACTGGCATCTCAGCCGAAACCACCTCAGCTATATACTCATCTAAAGGTTTTTCCTCAATCTCATTTGAACTAGCATGTAGTAGCTTTATCGTCCCAAAATCACTATATGAATACTTCTCTACCTCAAGCTCTGGCACTTCTGCCTCACTTGAAATCTGCTCAAATTTAAACTTAACAGTAAAAAATATAGGTATCAAAAAACATATACCCACAACCATTAAAATATATAATGTAACCTTTTTCATATTGCCTCCAAACTTGCCTTCATTTTATCTAAAACTCTTTTTTCAATCCTTGATACTTGTACTTGTGATATACCGAAGTAGCTTACCTACCTCTGACTGCGTTTTATTCTTATAAAATCTAAGTATAATAATTTGCCTTTCCTGACTTTTTAAATTCTCTATAAGTTCATTGATTGTAAGTTTATTAACTATCTCATTTTCCTCATTTTCATTTGTAGGAATTTTATTTATTAATTTAATATTCTTCTCACTCTCTGATTTTCCTTCTTCTTTATATATAGATTCCACTGGGTTTCTAGCCTCTAGCGCAAGAGCAATCTCCTCTTTATCAATCTTAAGCTTGTCCTCTAACTCCTTTAAAGTAATATTTTCTCCAGTTTTTCTTAAATGCTCTTCCTCTAATTTACTAATCTTCATATTAAGTTCCTTTATACTTCTGCTCACCTTAATTATTCCGGTCATCCCTTATAAATTTTTTTATTTCACCGAATAATATATGGTACTGCATATGTAGAGAGCTTTACATCATAACTCGTATCAAATCTTTTAATTGACTTAATAAAGCCCATACACCCAATTTGGTACAAATCCTCTGTCTCATATCCTCTGCCACAAAATCTTTTAACAATGCTCCAAATAAGCCCTTGATTATCTTGAATTAACTTAGTCATAGCATTTTCATCACCAAGGCTTGCATTTTTTATGTCGCTAATACTATTTTCATACATTTAGACCTTTTCTCCTTTGTTAGTTTTCCTTAATATTTTTCACCATTGTTACCTTAGTTCCAAGTCCAAGTATTGATTCAATTTTTAGCTCATCCATAAAACTTTCCATTATAGTAAATCCCATGCCAGACCTTTCAAGCTCTGCCTTTGTTGTATAAAGTGGTTCCTTGGCAATATCAATATTTTCAATTCCCTTTCCAGTATCATATATCTCTACAATAAGCTTCCTATCCTTTATCATAGCCTCAATCTTAATAATACCGTTCTTTTCCTTCATATCCATGAATTATACAATTAGTAACCGCCTCGGAAACAGCTGTCTTAATATCAGCAAGTTCCTCAATAGTTGGATCAAGACTTGATACAAATGCTGCAATAGTAACCCTTGCAAAAGCCTCATTATTTGATTTACTTAAAATCTCTAGTGTCATTCTATTATCATATTTTTCTTCCATATCTTCCTCCTTATCCTACTTTGATTATCTTAGGTATGCCACTCATCTCTAGTATCTTTCTAATATTTGATTTTACATTTACCATTTCTAAACTTCCACCTAACATCTTTACAACCTTGTATCTTCCGAATTAACATCCCTATTCCTGCGCTATCCATAAAAGTAACCTTAGAGAAATCAAATAGCACTCTTTTAGGAACATATCTCTCAATTTCATCATCAACCTGCCTCCTTATTTTCTCTGACCAATGATGGTCAATTTCTTCTGTAATTGTAAACTTTAATAGCTTGTCCTTTTCATCATAGTCTATATTCATTTATCTTGCCTCCTCGTATTTTTTTAAATTATACATCATTTGGAAAATTTTTCCAAGAGCGAAATGTGGGAAGTTTTGGCGATTTTTGAGTTTCTTTCGACAAAAAATTTGCAAAAAAATAAAGCACCTTGTAATGTGCTATAATATTATTAAAAAGATAAACTAATTAGACTATCCCCCTATAAAAATAAAATTCACTGTTAAACAAAATTCGAAGTCCGCGCAGGGTATTCATACATAAAAAATATCGATGTGACGCGCAGTTTGGGAGCGAGTATAGAGCCTGTTAGACATCTTATAGCTTGCATTAGCAAGCTTACACTCCCGTCTTACAGGTTCTACGAGACGACCAGTAAGGAACAAGATATTTTTTATATATAATACCCGTGGCAGGACTAGAGTTACTTAAAACAGTGAATTCTAATGTTCAAATTAAAATTTTATCTCCTCAAATGAATTTTTTTGAATCTCACTTGGCACCTCAACAGGGTACTTTCCGCTAAAGCAGCCTGTACAAAGAGCTGGTACATGGCAATCCTTTGTAATTGCCTTCAAGCTTTCCAAACTCAAATACTCTAAACTGTCTGCACCTATAATTTGTCTAACCTCCTCGACAGACCTATTATATGTAATCAAATGCTCTTTATTATCAATATCAGTACCAAAATAACAAACATCCATAAATGCTGGAGAAGCAATCCTTAAATGTACCTCTTTTGCCCCAGCTCTCCTAAGTGTTGCAATTATCTTTGTAATTGTAGTACCTCTTACAATAGAATCATCTATCAAAACTATTCTTTTATCCTTTACAGAAGGCTTAATTGGATTTAATTTAAGCCCAACTAATTCACGTCTCGTAGCTTGAGTATTTTGTATAAAAGTTCTACCAATATACTTACTCTTTGTAAACGCCATATCATAATGAATTCCTGACTCTTTTGAATATCCAAGAGCAGCATCCAAACCAGAATCTGGTACACCAGCTACAATATCCGCATCCACTGGAGCTTGTTTTGCAAGATATCTTCCTGCATCCTCTCTAAACTTATGTACACTAATTCCATCAATTATAGAATCTGGTCTTGCAAAATAAATATATTCAAATACACATAATCCCTTTGGAGCACCCTCGTTTGTTTGAATAGAATTAACCTCATTATCTGTAACAACAACAATCTCTCCTGGCTTTACATCCCTTTCAAAATCTGCACCAGTAATATCTAAAGCACAACTTTCTGATGCAAATACTATTTCATTTTCTGTTTTACCTATGCAAAGTGGCTTAAATCCTTGAGGATCTCTCACAGCAATAAGCTTCTTTGAAGTCATAACAATCAAAGAATATGAACCTTTAAGCCTTTTCATTGTATTTTCAATCGCTTCCTCTATTGACTTCGCCTTTAATCTCTCTTGCACAATCACATGACAAATAACTTCTGTATCAGTTGTAGTCGTAAATATATGACCACTTTCTTCTAATTCACTTCTAAGTTCATAGGCATTTGTTAAATTACCATTATGAACAATAGCTAGATTTCCCTTTTTATGCCTAACAACCATAGGTTGTGCATTTTCTTTCTTAGCCTCACCTGTTGTAGAATATCTAACATGTCCGATTCCCATCTTTCCTTCTGGAAGCTCGTCCAATTTATGCTTAGGAAAAACCTTAGATACAAGCCCTAACTCTTTTCTATATGTAATCAACCCATCTCTATTTATTGCTATTCCGGCAACTTTCCTCTCCTCTATGTTGAAGTGCAGATAATCCTACACTTATAATAGGAGCTAAGCTCTCTTTTGATGTTAATGAGTAAATTCCATATACTCCACATTCTTCGTTTACTTTGTCAAACATGATTATTTCCTCCATTTGTTATATCTTAAAATATTTAATATTTTTAAGCAATAGAAAGTGCAAATATCTATCACTTAAAAATACATAAAACTAAGAGTATAAAAACCCTTAGTTTACACAATTATTTACTTCTTCTTTTTCTGCACAGAAAATCCAAATTTTCCTATCTTTTCTCCTAATTCATAATATCCACCATTTGCATATGCCATCAAATCGCACTTTGATATATCAAAAGCACCATTCTCATCAATATACTTTTCATCTGCATTTATTGCCAAAACATCCGCTATAAACATGTGGTGTCCGCCCTAAATCTTGTACATCAGTCACCTTACACTCAATTGATACTGGACTTTCCTTTATCATAGGACAGCTCACAAAATTAGCCTTTTCCTTAGTAAGTTTCATTTCCTTAAACTTATCTACATCTTTTCCAGACTTAACACCACACCAGTCAGTTTGGTATGCCAAATCCTTTGTAGTTAAGTTAATTACAAATTCTTTTGTATCTTTTATAATTTCATAAGAGTATCTTTCTGGTCTTACAGAAATATACACCTTAGCTGGAGTAGAGCATATAATTCCAGTCCATGCAATTGTGATAATATTTGATTTTTCCATATCACCACAAGTCACCATTACCGCTGGAATTGGGTATACAAATGTACCTGGTTTCCACATTACTTTGCTCAAAATTCTTCCCTCCTTAAAATATTACTTAAATAGTATACCACCTTTTATATTCTTTTTCAAGATATTTTTTCATTAATTATTTCTCTAGTAAATATACATTTTCTCCTGGATAAGAAATTTTGATATTTTCCATTTCCAAAGTCTCAATTATCAATAAATTAATTCTAGTTTTAAACTCAAGAAAATCATCATAATTAACAATAGGTGTATACAAGTACATCTTCATTTTTATTCCATTACTATCCATACCATCAAAATATATTCTTACTGAATCATCATTAACACTTTCTTCTGCTTCTAATATTCCCCTTAATTTAATCGCCAAATTTCCTAAAACTTCGCTTTTAGTCTCCAATGGCAAATTCAAATTAATATCATATCTTCTCTTAGTCATTTTAGTATAATTTACAACTTCACTATTTGTTATAGTAGAATTCTGTATTGTAACTATTGTATCATCTACTGTTCTAATTCTAGTACACCTAAACTTTATTTCTGTAACAGTTCCTTCATATGAACCTATCTTTACAAAATCCCCAATTACAAATGGTTTATCTGACGCTATCGCCATTCCACTTAATAAGCTTCCTACTAAATCTTGAGCCGCTAACGCTATTACAACACTTGTAAGCCCTAGACCTGTTACTAAGCTACCTATGTCATAATGAAGTTCTGAAATAATTAAAAATCCAGCAACTATATATACTCCGTATCTTGCCAAATTTGCTTAAAACTTTTACTAAAGTATCATCCGTATCTATTTTATTACTTTCTTTTATTTTCCTTATAATTTTTGAATCTGGTGCTATCAAATTTGCAATAGTACTAGCAATTTTCCAAATTATTAGAATTCTAACAATTGTTTTACATAAATTAAACCAATCCTCTGGCAAATTTAATACAAGTATTGCAAAATATATACCAATTAGCAAAAATATTCCTTTAATAGATTTATAAAGTGGATGTTCTTTTATCTTTATGTGTTTTTCTTTTAACTTAAATATTTTGATTGTTAAAGATGCTAAAAATGAACTTATCATAATAGATAATATGACTATAACCACTGCAATTATGATATCTAATATTCTATTTTTTTCTATATGTGTAATAGTATCTATTACATTATTTATCTGCTCCATATAAACTCCTTCTATTTGCAACATATTCTTTTATATTATAGCACATAATATTTAACTCTGCCAACATAAATTCAAAAAATGAAAGCAAACATCTTATGCCTACTTTCATTTAATTTTCTTATCTAATCTTTTTCTCTTCCACTTTCCTATCGCAATTTGCTTCTTTTTTCTTTTCCTCTGGATTGCTAAAACTTAGGTACCAGCTAAATCCATTTCTGTTTTCTTCTATTTCTTTTTGTCTTTTTTGCAATTCTTCAAACGTTTGTGGCGGTGCTACAATTAATGGATTTCCGAGGTGTCCAATTCGCAGGTGTAGACATTCCTGTTTTATCTGTCGTTTGAAGCGCTTCTACCGCTCTTAATATCTCAGGAATACATCTACCTACATTCATTGGATATATAAGTATTGTACGAACAACCCCTTTGTCATCTATAATAAATACATTTCTTACTGTTACATTTGGATTTACTTCATTTGATATCATTCCATATCTTCTTGCAATAGTTCCATTTAAGTCTGCAATAATTGGAAATGGAACGACTATTCCTGTTTTTTGATATATGCTATCTAGCCATGCTAAGTGTGATGGATTACTATCTACACTTAGCCCAATCAAACATGTATTTAGTTTTTCAAAATATGTATTTGCTTTTGCAAAAGCAATTATCTCTGTGGTACACACAGGGGTAAAATCGCCGAGGATGTGAAAACAAAACAACCCACTTTCCTTTGTAATCATTTAAATTAACCTTCCCCATAGTAGACGCAGCCTCTATTTCTGGTGCAAGTTCACCGTAATTTTACATTTCCATTCATCATTATCTCATAATTCATATAAAAAAGCTCCCTTCATATTTGCTAATATTATATGAAGATGAATTCTATTTCGTGTCTATTTCTATATATTTATAGCTATTGCAAACTTATACAATTTATGTTAATATATATATAGCAATATCTGTATAAAATCCATCTTTCATGCAATGCCATAATTTTTGATAACAAACTAATAATTTAGGAAGGACGGTAACAAATGTCAACAGCTTTATCAAAAGAGCAGTTAAATGCTCGAAGGTCACAGCTTGAGCAAAGGCTCAGGGCCTTACAAGAAGAAGAAAAAGAAATCCGTAGAAAAATCTGTCAAAAGTATGGGCATGTTTTTTCGCTTATCAACTTCGAGTATCTCTACGATACTCCTAAGCCCTCATTTTTTGCTGGCAAACACGCAATGTACGAAGTCACCGAAAGGTGTGAGTGCTGCGGTACCATTGCAGAAGATGCTCGGTGTTTGCCTGTAAAATATGTTAAAAATGTCACAGAAACACCCATACCTGACGAGATGCAAGAAGAACTAAAAAAATCATTAAGCCGGATTATTTCCCAGCGTAAAAAATTTGCTTCCGAGTTACATACAATAAATATTCATCTTTGCGCTTTAATCATGGTAAAACTCTAGCTGACATGAAAAAAGGACGCGTTTTCTAAATTTGCGTCCTTTTTTCGTCTCCTTAATCTTCAAACTCTATAATATTCTTTATAAGTCTCCAAGTTCTTTCAAGCGAACTTATCGAAACTCTTTCCTTTGGACTGTGTACATCAAAGGTATTTGCACCTATGCAAATGTACTCTACATTTTCCATTCTGTCCTTGAAAAATCCTCCTTCAACTACTCCTTGTACAATTATCTTTTCAATTTCTTTGCCAAACAATTCTTTATATACCTTAGATGTCATACATACTAAATTACTTGTATAATCTGGTTCAAATCCCTTTAACTCTTGCTCCCAAACTATTTCTATATCATTTTCCTTCACTTGCTTTTCTAAATTCTCCAAATAAGAAGCCCTATAACTCATATTATTACTCCTTAACGAATATTCTAACCTAACATAATCTTCAAATTCATTTATAGCACCAAAATTTGCAGAAAGCATTACATTATTATTCTCATCAAATTTTAAGGCACCATTCTCATATGCATTTATAAAATTTATAATCTTCATTGTCATATCTTTTGAAAAAGCCTTCTTCTCGCTCTCAATCTCTTTTAAGCTAATTTTTACATTGTTCCCATAAAAATCCTTTTGCTTAGCTATTTCGTCGTCTATACTGCTTTCTATATCTTTACTTCCAGCATAAGAAAACTCTACCTTAAAATCTCTAGGAATTACATTCACTCTGCTTCCACCTGAGATTTTATTCAAATATATATCATCAAACTTTGATAATATCTCCATTCCGATTTTTATAGGATTTCCTCTTTTTACATCTGCAATATTGCCACCTGAGTGACCACCCATAAAATTAGAAAACTCAAGTTCATAAGTCTTAGCACCATCTAACTCTATATACTCTTTATTAACCTTTCCGTACCACTCCATACAATTAGCAGAACTTATTACCATTTTGCCTTCTTTACCATTATCTAAAGAAATAATCCTCTTAGACTTTATTTGATTTACATCAATTAACTTCGCACCAATCATTGTAGTTTCCTCTTGTACAGTAAATATACACTCTATCTTAGGACCTTTCAAATCTTTAGCATCTAATATTGCAAGCATAACCGCAACACCAATCCCGTTATCTGCACCAAGTGTTGTACCATTTGCTTTTATGAAGTCGCCATCTTTGATTAGTTCAATTGAGTCTTTTTCAAAATTGTGATTGCTCCAATCTTCTTTTTCACAAATCATATCTGTGTGCCCTTGAAACGAAAGATAAGGCTTCTCTTCATATCCTGCACTCGCTGGCTTTCTAATTATCACATTAAAATATTCATCTGTATAATATTCTAAACTTCTTTCCTTGGCAAAATTTACCAAATAGTCTCTTATGCCTTCTTCATTTCCAGATTCCCTTGGAATATCACTTATCTCCTTAAAAAACTTAATTACCTCTTTTGGTTCTTCCTTACCAATCTCCAATCTTTCCATTTAATTCCCTCCTACATTAATATATCTTTTTAAAAACTCTCTAGTCCTCTTTTCCTTTGGATTTTTAATAACATCTTCTGGCTTACCTTCCTCTATAATCCTTCCCTCATCCATAAATATCACTCTATCTGCCACCTCTTCTGCAAACTTTATCTCATGAGTTACAATAAGCATTGTCCTTTTTTCGTTTGCTAAATTTTTAATAACTTTTAGCACTTCCCCTACAAGCTCTGGATCCAAAGCACTTGTTGGCTCATCCATACAAATTATTTTAGGATTTATTGCGAGACATCTCGCAATAGAAACTCTTTGTTTTTGTCCTCCTGACAAATTACACGGATATGCTTCTGCTTTTTCACTTAAATCCATCTTTTTAAGCAAACTGTCACAAATAGCATTTGCCTCATCTTTATCCTTTTTTAATACAGATGTAAGAGCTTTTGTTATATTCTTTCTTACTGTTAAATGTGGAAACAAATTAAAATCTTGAAAAACCATGCCAGTATACAAATTTATCTTATTCAATATTTCCTTATCATTATATATAGGCTTTGAATTCTTATATTCTTTAATCATCTCATTTCCTGCGATTACGACATTTCCACCATCTATTTTTTCTAGATTATTTATACACCTAAGTAAAGTAGACTTGCCAGAACCAGAAGGTCCAATAATTACAAGAGTTTCTCCCTCTTTAACACTAAAAGACACATCTTTTATAACTTCCACATCTTTATACTTTTTATTTAAACCTTTAACCTCTAATATATCCATACTACTACCTCCTTTAATTGTAATACTCTAGACGTTTTTCTAATCTGCTAAATATTACCGATATTAAAAATACTAATATCAAATAATATCCACCTGCTACAACCAATGGTACAGTCGAAAAATTATAATTCGACTGTTTTTGTGCTAAGCTAAATATCTCTATAACTCCAATTACTTGTGCAAGTGAAGTTGTTTTAATTAAAGAAATAACTTCATTTGACATAGGCGGTAGAATTATTTTTATAACTTGAGGTAAAGTTATATAGAAAAATATCTGTATCTTATTAAACCCCAAAGTATATGCAGCCTCTTTTTGTCCTTCTGGAATACTATTTAAACCACTTCTAAATATCTCTGAAAAATATGCAGCATAGTTTATTACAAAAGCAATTATTAGTGCTAAAAATCTATCATAGCTAACTTTAAACAAGTAGTATGGTGCAAAGTATACAAATATTATTTGTAACATAATAGGCGTTCCCCTAATTAATAAAATGTATAATTTCATAATACCACTTATGATTTTGCATTTAGAATTTCTAAGAACTGCAACCACTGCTCCTAAAGGAATTGCAAAAATCAAAGTTAGTACAAATATCTTTAAAGTTATATCAAGTCCCGAAAATAATATCTTAACTATATTTAATATACTACTTGTGTCCATTCTATTCCTCCCCTATAATTACCATATTTTTTCCAAACCATTTATTTGAAATTTCCTCTAGTTTACCTTCTCTATTTAATTCATATAAAGCATTTTGCACTTTATCTCTAAGCTCTGTATTTCCTTGCTTGAAAGCTACTACACTACCTTTTGTTTGTATAATATCTCTTGATGGAATTGTTTCATAATCCTTGCCTTTTGATGTTAATAGATAATTTCCGATTATACTTGAACAAAATACTGCATCAATTCCACCTGTTTCTAAATCCATAAATGCCATTAAAGAATCAGCATAAGGTACTATTTCTACATTCTTACCAAACTCAGATT
The DNA here is from genome assembly GCA_022791735.1 of Clostridia bacterium. Lineage (GTDB taxonomy): Bacteria > Bacillota > Clostridia > TANB77 > CAG-508 > JAAWPK01. Next base: position 3,851 of record JAAVZQ010000085.1, on the reverse strand, counting down.
TCTCTAAATCTAATTGTTGAACAGAACCAGTTTGAACACCTATTTTCTTTCCTTTTAATTCATCTTGGTCTTCTATTGTACTACCTTTTTTTAATATAAAGTACATCTCTCCTTTTATATAAGGATCAGTTAATGTCATTGTCTTTGCTCTCTCTTCGTTATATGCAAACCCATTCCATATACAATCAATATTTCCAGAACTTAATTCTTTCTCTTTTGATGACCAAGATATTTGTTGTAACTTTAGCTCCATACCTAACTTCTCACATACTGCCTCTGCTAAATCTATATCAAAACCTACTATTTCATTATTCTCATTTCTAAATCCCATTGGTGGATACCCATCATCCAAACCAACTATTAAAGTTTTATCCCTATCATTTGTATTTCCACTATTTCTAAAAAATACAAATCCTCCAATTAGTAAAACTACTAGTACAGCTATTAAAGCTATAATCCATGTTTTTTTCATTTAAATCACCTTTCCTTTTCTAAAACTACAAAGTAACAAAAAAATACTATTTGTAGAAACTTTTTCTAAAATTCCTACAAATAGTATTTTTAATATCTCTAAATATTTTTAAACTATCGTAGGCACAGCAGTTTTAGCCTGTACCTACGCTTTTTTAGCAATAGTTACAAGCTCCTACGATGATGATGCAATTGGTTTAAAAATATTGTTATCTTCATAATTTTTCCTCTTCTAAAAATTTTATGTAATAATATTAGCATAATTTTTCACACATGTCAATACCTTTTTTTATATTCTATGCTTTTTTGATTAAATTGCAACATTAAGTTTCCATAAAATCTTGCATTGATATAAAAAAAGTAGTATAATATATACTAATGTGTAATTTGCACATTTTTTAGGATGTCTTGACTTAAATTTTAAACTAGACACCCTAAAACATGCAAACCTAAAAAAATATTTGAAAGGTTGATTGGTAAAAATGAAAGAACGGTTAAACACCATTGGCAAGAAGGTATTGGCACATGTAGACACTGCTGGCAGGAAAGTAGAAACATTTATAGAAGATATAAACCCTATACTTTTCTTCATAACTTGCTTCAGTCTGATGGCAATTATCTTCACTCCACTTATCATGTTGGTATTTAGCCCATCTACGTATGAACCCCAGCAGCCCACAAGTTCCAGTAACAAAGTAGCGCAAGACAGCGCAGATGCAGAGCCTAAAGAACAAAATTCCTTCATGGAACACATCTCTGGAAGCATAAGTAAAGCCATAGATATAATGCCTAGCATCGACAATCAAAAAATCATTGATGCCATTACACCCATTGAGACTGCTTATTTCTATGACGTTTCTGCGCACACAACCGAGGAACTAATCGCCAAAATAGACGAGCTAGATTATACGAGATTTGATTATGATAAGTATAGTAACAACTACATTCCAGACATTGTTCCAGAAAGTGATGATACTGCTAGCATTGTAAAACTGTATCTCGATTTATACAACAATGGCAATGTCTCTGACTGGACTAACACCTATATGGGATTAGAACTCGGTATTGGAGGTTATGGTACACTCATTGTAAATGGAGAGCCTACTAATCTCAAAAGTAATCGTGGTATCTTGACCGATATTGCAAAAGAACTTTACTTTAGAGGCGTGTGGGATGCGCCAGAGGTAACCTATGGTAATCACACCTTTGGAGTATCTCAGCATAGCGGATCCTTACTGCTTGATGGTCATTTGGCCGAATCCCAGCTTCCAATAGACCGTCCAGATAATTGGTCTGAGATAGGAAGCTCTAACTATGAGTATGTCCCTGAAAAAGGTCTGTACGGCGTTGTAAATCAAAGGTTGGTAAAGTTCTTAAGGGGAGAAATTGTTTATCTTCCTGGTGGGAAGCTTGTGTTTAGCGGGATTGATTTTAGCAAAGAACAAATTTGCAATATTCGTCTTCGCTATACCGAATACTCTGACAACTTTTTCCTTTTTGTAGATACTTGTCCAATTGGTATTGAAGTTGACGAGTACACTTATATAGACCTTTTCTACAATGACTATGACAAACTTACTGAATACTTTTATGCGATACCTGACGCAGACGTGTCTAGACTAAAATTCTATGCAAAGCTTTCAAATTTCTATTGGTTTGGTTCCTCTAGTAGCACTGAAGGAATTCTTTCCGAAGAAATTCGTTACTGCGACTCTTATGGCAAATGGTATTTGCTTACAGAAAACGGTTTTGTACCTTCGACTAATCCATATCCTGAAGATAATTGCGAAAAATAGGCTTGCAAAACCGGCAGGGGCTCTTCCCCTGCCGGTTATATATTTTTTTAGTATTAAATATATCCTTTTGAAACCATTTAAAACTTAATTTACATATTCATTTAATGGTTTTACTTTATAATTTAACTCCCCAAAATTTTCTGTTGTCAAATAACCGGGGTTTAGCATTTATTACATCTGGAATTCTATTTACAACACTTCCGCATGTTAGCTCAACTGTTGCTGGTCTTGCAACTACTATTGTTGTATTTGGCTCTCCTTCAACTGTCCACTCATTTTTATCATAATCTTCTTTAGAATATACTTTTCCTATACATTCACTTTCAATTACGATTCCCTCTTTAGTATTTGTTGTAACAACAGCACTCATTCCTGTTGCATCTCCTGCCTTTACTGTTGTACCAAGTGTAGATGATACTATATCCTCTTTATAAGTTTGAGGCACACATTTTTGTGTTTGTGATGTAACAGTAAGTCCAAGTTTTGAACAAAGCCATCCATTTACATTCCACATATATGAAGGTAAATACTCTCCTGAATTGATAACCCTTTGTCTTTCCTCATCACTAATTCTATCTACTGCTGCAATCTCTTTATCAAAAGTATCTAGGTCAAGTCCTGCACCATGTGCTTTAGCTAAAGCTATTCCATAATCCTCTACATTATAGCTTGAACTTCCCTTTATTTTCTTTATAGTCTGTGTAGAACCTGCTATACTAGAAATTAATTGTCCCCAATAAATATCTTGATATCCACTTCCTGTTATAGTACAGCTTGTCTTTTTTGCAAGCTCATCTATCTCCTTTGTAAGCTCTGGGTTTGAATTCCAAGGAAAAAATGCTTCTTCACATGTTGAAATAGCATTAATTCCAAGTTTAGCACATAATAAAAATGCATCTTTTATATCACTTAATAAGCTCATAGTTGTAACAATTGCTATATCTGGTTTTGTATCTATCATCATTTTTTCTGCATCAGCTAAAGCTGTAACTTTTACACCTTTTGCCTCACATCCCATTACTTCTCCAATATCTTTTCCAATAACATCTGGGTTTATATCAATCGCTCCAACAATTTGTCCTCCTTTTTCATAAACATAACGCATAGTATATACTGCCATTTTCCCTGTACCAAATTGTACTACTTTTACTGGTCTATCCATCATATCTTTTCTCTCCTTTTCTTATGATTTATATAAACAGTATATACCATTAAACCTAAAATATTCAATACCTATTTTATAACTTAATATCTATCTTCTCTCTTTTATTAAAGAAATACATTATAATTCCTGCGAGTGTAAATGTAACAGCATAAGTCACAATTATCATAGTCCAATTTCCATCTACTAGACTACTCCCAGCAATTGTCGAAGATATTATTGAAGGAAATCTTGCAAAAGTTGAAATAAGTAAAAATTTAGTTGGCTTAATTGGTAAAAGCCCTGCCAAATAGACAAATAAATCCTTTGGTGTACCTGGTATAAAAAATAGTATAAACAAAATCGAATCTATCTTTTTAGGATTTGAAAACAATTTTGAATTCTCAAGCTTTTCTATTTTCTCTTTTGACACAAAGCTATAT
>JAAVZQ010000084.1 GCA_022791735.1 Clostridia bacterium | reverse complement strand
GTTATTAATAATTACAAGAAAACCTCACCACTGTAAGAAAATGTAACGAGCAAAGCTCAAACATTTTCTAAAGTGTAGGAGTAATCTTGATAATTATTAATAGAACTACCCTACGCGGACTTCAAGTTTATTAAGCTGTGACTTGTAACCTTTAAAGAAAAAATTATGTAAAAATTAAACAAAAAGGTTGTAAAAATAAATTAAAATTGATATACTATATATACAAATTATAAACCTATGAAAGGATGGTATAAAATTATGGAAAATGAAGAAATGGAAAAAGTAGAGGAAATCAACGTAACAGATGATAGCAGTGTAGTAATCTCTGAAGAAGTTGTATCAGTTATAGCAGGTGTTGCAGTATCAGAAGTATCTGGTGTTGTAGACACAGCAGGAGGATTTGCAGGAGGACTTTCAGAAGTGTTAAGCGGAAAGAAAAAATTATCAAAAGGAATTAAAGTTGAAGTAGGAGAAAAAGAAACAAAAATAGATGTAAACATTATAGTAGAATATGGAATTAGAATTCCAGATATCGCATTTGATATACAAAATAGAGTTAAAAAATCAGTTAAAGAAATGACAGGACTTGATGTTGTTGCAGTAAATGTACATGTACAAGGTGTTAGAACATCATTAGATCAAGAAAATAAAGAAGCAAAAGAGGAAAACAAAAACTAATTTTAAGAGGAAATGGATTTTAATATGAAGATACTAGATAAAATAACATTAGTTCTATTTTCAATAATAATACTTGCAATATCAATAATATTGTCTTTACTTATGTTTGGATGGATAAGATTTACAACAATAAACATATTTTTTAACAGTATTATACAAAGTGGCACAATTACAAATATTGTACTTGGAGCATCAATAGTATGTGCATTACTTGCTTTAAGAGCAATCTTCTTTGGTGGTGCTTCAAGTGAGGATGTTGGTGATGGTATTTTACTTGAGAATGAAGCAGGAAAGCTTTTAATATCAAAAGACACGATAGAAAATTTAGTTAATGGAGTTGCAAAAGGTTTTGCAAATACACAGAGTGTTACAACAAAAGTATTAGTTAATTCAAGTAATGAACTTAAAATTTTTGTGACACTTATGGTTCTTCCAAATACAGTCATTAATGAACTTTCTATGAATTTACAATCTAGAATAAAAGAAGTTGTAAAAAATGTTGCAGATTTAGAGGTAAAAACAATTGATATAAAGATTAAAAATATTACAACTCCTGACAACAAACAAGAGGGATAAAGGAGTGAAAAGTGATGGATGATTTTAAAGGTTTTCTTCATGAATATAGAGGTGCCATAATAGGAGCAATTTTAGCAATTATAATACTTTGTACAGGCTTTCTAAAATTAGCACTTGTAATTATTGTAATAGGTGCAGGAATTTTTTTGGGAAACTATGTACAACATAATAAATATGAAGTAAAACAAAAATTATTGGATTTTATTAATAGAATGTAGAAATAAGGTTGGACAAGATAATGAATAGGTCAAAAGCAAGAGAATTAGCATTTAAACTAATTTATGAAAAAGAAATACAAAAAGAAGTGCGGAGAGGAAACTCTTCAAATATTTCTTATGTCTCAAGAAGTAGAAGATGAAACCGTAAAAGAATATCTTAGCGATATTCTTTTTGGTGTTTCAAGTAATGAAAAAGAAATAAATCAGTTAATCGAAGAAAACTTGAAGGAGAAATGGACATTAGATAGGATTTCTAAAGTAAATTTGAGCCTTCTTAAACTTGCAATTTATGAAATGATATATAAAAAACTTCCATACAAAGTTGCAATTAATGAAGTAGTAGAGCTTGGAAAAAAGTATTCAGATGAGCAAGCACAGTCGTTTATAAATGGAATTCTTGCAAGTATAGTCAAACAGCAGAATTTAGGATAAGAACGTTTTGGAACCGTCCCCAAACATTCACAAAAGGAGAAGCAGATGGAAGTAACACCAATTACAATTACCGAACTAAATAAGTACATAAAAGATAAAATCGCTTCAGACGAGTTTTTACAGAATGTTTATGTAAAAGGCGAAATATCAAATTTCAAAAATCATTATACAGGGCATTTATATTTTACATTAAAAGATGAAGGCTCACTTATAAAATGTATAATGTTTAAATCCTTTGCAGAAAGGCTTAAATTTATGCCAAAAGACGGTACAAAGGTGGTTATTTTTGGTACAGTTTCTGTTTATGAAAGAGATGGAGTATATCAAATATATGTAAAAGCAATGAAAGAAGATGGACTTCGGAGATTTATATACTGCGTACAATGAGCTTAAAGCTAAGCTTGAAAAAGAAGGATTATTTGATACAAAATATAAAAAGCTAATTCCATATATGCCAAAAAGGGTTGGGGTGCTTACTTCTAAGACAGGTTCAGTAATAAGAGATATAATAAACGTAAGTACTAGAAGAAACCCAAATGTGTACATAAGGCTTTATCCAGTGCCAGTTCAAGGAGAAGGTGCAGGTGAAAAGATTGCAAAGGCAATAAAGATTATGAATGAAAAAAATCTTGCAGATGTAATAATTGTTGCAAGAGGTGGTGGCTCTCTAGAAGACTTATGGCCATTTAATGAAGAAGTTGTTGCAAGAGCAATTTTTGAGTCTAGATTGCCAGTTATTTCGGCAGTTGGACATGAAACAGATTTTACGATTGCAGATTTTGTTGCGGATTTAAGAGCACCTACACCATCTGCAGCAGCAGAACTTGCAGTCCCAGAGATAAGCAAAATCGAGGATTGTATAAGAAATTATCAAGATAGATTTAGATTAGCTCTGAGAAAGAAGCTAGATTATATGAAACTTCAATATGAGAAGTGTATGCAGGCGAGATGTTATAAAGAACCATTAGAAGCAATAAATGAGAGATATGTAAATGTGGATATGTTGGTAAAAATCATGATTGATAGCACAAATAAAAAGGAAATATTAGCTAAAAAAGACTTTGAAGGGGTAATTACTAAACTTGATGCTTTAAGTCCGTTAAAAACGCTATTAAGAGGTTACAGCATAGCAAAAAAAGATGGTAAGGTAGTGAGGTCTGTAAAGGATTTGCATAAAGATGATGAAATTAGTATAAGATTTACTGATGGGGAAGTAAAGGGAACTATAAAGGAGATATAAATGGAAGAGATTAAATTTGAAGAGGCTATTAAAAAACTAGAAGATATATCAAAAGAATTAGAGAGCGGAAAGTTAGATTTAGATGAAAGTGTATCTAAGTTTGAAGAGGGAATGAAACTTTCTAAAATATGTACCAAAATGCTAAACGAAGCAGAAAAAAGAATAAATATATTAATAGATAAAGATGGAGAAATTTCAGAGGAGAACTTTACTCCAGAAGAATAAAAGGGAAAAGGGAAAAATAGAAATGGATGCTTTATTAGAAATTGTTACAAGTAAATATTTATATGTACCAATTCTTGTATGGTTTGGAATACAGACTTTCAAAGTTATATGGGATTTAGTAGAAACCAAAAAATTCAATTTTAAAAGAATATTAGGTGCAGGTGGGATGCCAAGTTCACACTCTGCTGTTACTATGTGCCTTGCAATGATGGTAGGAAAAGCAGAGGGATTTAGTTCGCCTACATTTGCAATAAGCTTAATTTTGGCAATAGTTGTAATGTATGATGCAGCAGGAATTAGGAGAGCAGCAGGGAAACAAGCAAGAATACTCAATAAAATTGTAAACACACCAGGACTTTCAACAGGGGAAGTGCAAGAAAGATTGGTAGAAGTATTAGGACATACTCCAGTGCAAGTGTTTGTAGGAGCAGTAATAGGAGTAATTGTTGGAATAATTGCATAATTAGGGCTTAAGCAAAGAGCGCCGAGGCGCTTTGTTCTAAAAAGTTATAGTATATGGAGGTAGCATAATGAGTGATATTGAAATTGCAAGAAATGCTAAATTAAAAGACATAAGAGATGTAGCAAAAGATATGGGACTTAATGAAGAAGAAATAGAGAGCTATGGAAAATATAAAGCCAAAATTACAGAAGATGCTTTTAGAAGGTTAGAAAATAAAGAAAATGGAAAATTAGTGCTAGTTACAGCAATTAACCCAACTCCACTTGGAGAAGGAAAAACAACAATGTCAATTGGACTAGCAGATGGACTTAAGGTAATTGGTAAAAAATCAATACTTGCATTAAGAGAGCCTTCACTTCGGACCAGTATTTGGTATAAAAGGTGGTGCAACTGGTGGTGGATATGTACAAATAGCACCAATGGAAGATATAAACCTACACTTTACAGGAGATATCCATGCAATAACTTCTGCAAATAATCTATTATCAGCAATGATAGATAACCATATTTTCCATGGAAATGAGTTAGGATTCAAAAGAGTAACTTGGAAAAGATGTGTAGACTTAAATGATAGACAACTTAGAAAAATAACTTGTGGTTTATCTGAGGACAAGGGTATAGTTCCAAGAGAGGATGGTTTTGATATAACTGTTGCATCAGAGATAATGGCAATCCTATGTTTATCAAAAGATATAAAAGATTTAAAGAAAAGAATTGGAAGAATTATAATTGGATATAACGAAAAAGGAGAGCCAATAAAAGCAAGTGATTTAAAGGCGGAAGGAAGTTTGACAGTACTTTTAAAAGATGCTATTAATCCAAATTTGGTACAAACTCTTGAAAATACACCAGCAATAGTACATGGTGGACCTTTTGCAAATATTGCTCATGGATGCAATAGTATAAGGGCTACTAAATTGGGATTGAAAATTGGAGAATATTGTATTACAGAAGCTGGATTTGGTGCTGATTTAGGTGCAGAGAAGTTCTTGGATATAAAATGCAGAGAAACAGGATTAAAACCAAATGTAGTTGTTTGTGTTGCAACAATGAGAGCACTTAAATATCATGGTGGAGTACCTAAAGATTTAGTACAAGAGGAAAACATGGAGGCATTAGAAAAAGGAATACACAATCTTTTAAGACATATAGACAATATTAAAAATAAATTTGGATTAAATGTAATTGTTGCAATAAATAGATTTTTGACAGATACAGAAAAAGAAATAGATTTCTTACAAAGTAAATTGCAAGAACATGGCATAAATATGAGCTTAGTAGAGGCTTGGGCAAAAGGCGGAGAAGGTGCAAAAGATTTAGCAGAAAAGGTTGTAAAACTTTGTGAAGAACCAGAAGATTTTAAGTATATGTATGAATTAGATGAAGATGTAGAAGAAAAGATAAGAAAAGTTGCAAGAAAGATTTATGGAGCAGAAGATGTAGAGTTTTCTAATGAAGCTAAAGAAAGTATTGCAGAGATAAAGAAATTAGGTTATGGAAGTTTGCCTATATGTATTGCTAAAACACAATATTCTTTCTCTGATGATGCAAAGAACTTAGAATGCAAAGAACCATTTAATATACATGCAAGAGAGATAATATTAAAAGCAGGTGCAGGATTTATTGTAGTAATTACAGGAAAGATAATGACAATGCCAGGTCTTCCAAAGGTGCCAGCTGCAGAAGCAATTGATGTGGATGATGATGGAAATGTAGTAGGTATATTTTAGTGGTCTAATTAGGACGGCAGCATTTTGATCACTTCACATATAAGAACCTTACCCACCATCACAGACAAATCTCGTAGGTGGGTACCATGCTTTCGCAATAAAAATAGCAATAGTGGACAATTAATTCACTATTGCTATTTTAGCTATTTAATAGATTTTCATATTATATTACCAAGTTGTCTTTTTTAATCTTTATGTCGAACGAAATTTCTTGACATTTCCTAAAAAACATTGTATAAATAAATATATAACTTATGATGAATAAAAGGAGCAAAGTATGAGGAAGATAGGAGGAATAAAAATGAGTACGATGATATTAAGAAGAGAACATAACATACAAGAAATGCTTAAGCAAAGCTTAAAAGAAGTAAAGTTGCATAAGGAAGGGAAAATCCAGTTAAAAACTTGGGATGAACTTTATGAAGAATTGAATCAATATAAGGAGAAATAATAATGACATTTAAAATTATATCAACAAAAAGATTTGAAAGAGATATAAAGACTTATCAAAAAAAGTATAGAAGCATAAATGAGGATGTTAAACAAGTTATAGATAAACTGAAAGAAGGAAATATTTTAGGTAAAGTTATAAATAATCTCAAAATAGTAGAAAACAATGAGCGTGTAATTAAGGTAAGAGTTCCCAATTCAGATACTGATGCAGGACAAGCTAATGGTTATCGATTAATTTATTATCTAAATAGAAACAATATGACAATTTATTTATTGACAATATATTATAAAAAAGAGAAAGAAAATATGACTAATAAAGAAATAGAAAATTTATTTTCAAAATATTTGTAATTCAAATTAAGGCGTTTTATAATCTAACATAATAATTCTTAAAAAATCCAATAGTCTAAAAAATGTTAATTAAATTAAGATACTATAAGTGTTTATTGTAGCTTTTTTGCTGTTTGTACATAAAAATAATAGTTTAAGGAAATAATAAGTAAAAACAATTTTGAAATTCGTTAGTCCTGCGAATTTGGAGGGGATTAATAGAACTACTCTGTAGAGACTTAGAGTTTTGTATATTATAGTTAATAATTACATGATAAATTATGTGAAATTTAACAAATTGATTAAAAATTTGTTGACAGGCATTCAAACGAATGATAAAATTAATTTGTTAAAACATAACGTTTTAACAAATGTGTGTGTGAGCGATACAAGTCGTTCATGTCTTCTGAAAATGTCAAGGGGGACAGCCCCCTTGACAGAAGAAATAGAAAATCAAAGAAATAAGGAGAGAAACCAATGAAAATAAGAGAAGAAAAAGGTATCACACTTGTCGCATTAATAATAACAATTATTGTGCTAGTAATACTTGCAGCAGTAACAATAAATGCAGCGTTTAACAGTGGGATAATAGACACAGCGGTAAATGGAGCAGTAAATTATGCAGATGCACAGAAAAAAGAACAAATTACATTTGATGATTTAGATAAGAATATACAAGATATAGTAAATAAAATAGAGGATTATAATATCGGGGGGAATAATCCAGAACCAACTGAGCTAAAACCCAATGCACCAGTTTATGAAGGAACAGGGCTAATCCCAGTATATCATAATGGGACAAATTGGGTGGACTTAACTGAAAATAGTACAGAAGACGAATGGAATAGCTGGTATAGTTATGATACAACAAATAAGAAATGGGCAAATGCAAGAACGCTTGATGGAAGTATGTGGGTATGGATTCCAAGGTATGAATATAAAATAGATAGCACGGCAAGAACAATAGATGTAAGATTTATACAAGGGACAAGTACAGAAGCTACAGCAGGATACACATTGCATCCAGCATTTTTAGACGGAACAGCAAATGGATTTTCAAATGGAGAATGGGATAAAGATATAGCAGGATTTTGGGTAGCAAAATACCCAGCAGGATGGCAAAACGGACAGGGAACAAGCCTGGGAAGTGTAGATATGTCAAATATAGCATATCAAACATCAGCAAAAAGTGGAACATATGCAGGAACAATAACAAATGGAACAACAAAGATGAGTTATCCAGTATTTAAAGCAAACAATTATGCATATAACTTTATAAGTGTAGGAGATGCATATACATTAGCACAGGATATAAAAAATGCAAGTAGATATGGACTAAGTAATGTGGATAGCCATTTACAAAAAAATAGTGAATGGGGAGCAGTAGCATATCTAGCATATAGTAAATATGGAATGAATGGAGCAGAGGTAACAAAAAGCAATACCAGTAAAAACAATAATCCAATAGGAATATATGCAGTAACAAGCCCAGAAAGTGTAACAAACACAAGTACAACCCAAAAGATTACAGGAGTATATGATATGAGTGGATGTGTATTGCAGTATACAGCAACATTTCTAAAAGGAGGAATAACAACTTATACAACAGGAATGCCAACAGGAAGTAGTAGCAAATATGTAACAATATATGAAGGAACATGGGACACATGCAATAAGATAGGAGACGCAGTAAAGGAGATATCGACGAGCGGAAGTGGAACGACAAGCTGGAATGGAGACAGATCTGATTTTGTCTATTCGAGCAACCCAGTGTTCATACGTGGAGGCTACTACTATGCTGGTAGCGCTGCTGGGCTCTTCGCGTTCAGTAACAGCGGTAGCGGTGCTTACAGCAACAAGGGGTTCCGTGCAGTGCTAATTCCATAGACATAGGACTAAAGGGAATGTAAAAAATAAGAGCCTAACAATAAAGTTGATATAATTAAAAAATACCGAGCAAGGATAATACATCCAAGCTTGGTATTTTATATACATAGGATGAACTTTACAATACTTTAAAATAATATTAATTAGAATTAAGATACTATAAGTGCTTATAATAGTTTTTTTGTATATTTTTTTATAATCTGGAAATAATAGTCATGACCGATAATTTTTAGAAGGGAATGATTATATTAATGAAAAAAGTTATAATCTTTGTAATTGCTATTTTGCTCATAATCTTTGGATATGTATATTATATGAAGTTTTCAAATGATAGTATAGAGGCTTTATCAAAGTATGGTTCTTCTGGAGAGGAAGTAAGACAGATACAGCAAAAGCTTAAAAATTGGGGATATTATACAGGAAATGTAGACCGGAAAGTATGGAAGTAAGACACAGGCTGCTGTTAAGAGATTTCAAAAGTCGAATGGATTAACACAGGACCGGAATTGCAGGAGAAAAGACACTTGCTGCAATGGGTATTACTTCATCTAGTGGAGGTTCTTCTAGTTCTGGAGGAGGAAGTGCAAATTCATCTGATTTGAATTTACTAAGTAGATTGGTTTATGGTGAAGCAAGGGGAGAGCAGTATAAAGGACAAGTTGCGGTTGCAGCAGTTGTGTTAAATAGGGTTAAAAGTTCTAATTTCCCAAATACTGTTGCAGGTGTAATATATCAAAGAGGGGCTTTTGATGTAGTTAGTGATGGGCAGATAAATTTGACGCCT
>JAAVZQ010000083.1 GCA_022791735.1 Clostridia bacterium | reverse complement strand
TGCCATGGCTGTGACAATGATAGTGTCATTTGTGTTTTCTTTTGCAACACCAGATGGAGTACCGACTAAATACAGGAGCATAGTTTAACTGTGTATTCACAGTTGTAGCATCACTCATATTTTCGTTTCCGGCCTTGTCAACCCCGCTCATTTTTTACTTGATAGCATATCAAAAAAGCTATAAACTATTAAACTCCTTTATTTAATAATTCATAGCTTTTCTTCAGTAGGTAAGAGCCCTCTCTCCTTCTCTTTCTTATCTATCTCCCCTACTGTTTCTCCATCAAAATTGCAGTGTCTTTCGTCATTCCATCATTTGTTCTATTTAATCTAATTCCTTCTAGTGGAATTTCTACCACTGGTCTAATCCTATCCCAATATTCTATACTTGCTCCACGTGAATTAAATAGCTCATTCACTTTTATATTTCTTCCCATACTTACTTCGAATATTCCATATTCTATATGACTATCATTTAAGTCAACTGCACGTGACGCTAAATAGTATGAAATCAATGCTTCTCCATGGTCAAAACCATCTTTAAATATCATATTATAGTAATTTGGATTTATAAAATTTCTCTCTTCCAATCTTCCATTTGTCCAAGCTGTCTGCATTGGATTTAAAGCTTTTTCTGCTTTTATATAACTTTCCTTCCCTGTATAAAAATCTATCTGCTCGCTTTTTCCTATTCCCTCTGTATTTTCTACTTCATCTATAATTCCAAATTTCTCTTCTTTATATATGTATGGATAACACCTATTTACTTTATATTCTTTTCTTCCTGAATTTGTTCTTACATCTATCTCTTTTACTTTATATCTCTCTGGACGCCAAATTGCTATATCTAATTTGCTCTCTATATCATCTACATTGAAACTTCTTCCAGTAGCATTATATTCACCATTACTATAACAAGCTTTACATATATCATTTAGTATTTTTACTGCATTATTATATCCTATACAATCTGCAAGGCTTAATCCTCCTAAATTTCTATATCCTCCAACTAACACTGGTCTATCTGCAATTATTGTTATTTTCTGTTCATCAACATCCCATATTCTCCAATTTATAGATGTATCTGTTATAAAATCATTATCATTTATGTCTGTTCCTGTATATTTTTTGTTACTTGTAACATCACTATAACTTCCATTTTCTGGTGTATAAGCAATGTATTTTCCTATCAATTCTTCAGGGTGTTCAATTTTCTCTCCTGTTGCTCCTAAAGTTTTAGAATTAAACATATCTTTAAATAAAAACGCTATACTCACTCCTACTATGATAATAACTAAGACTGATACAGCTAAAATAATCTCTTTTTTTCCGAATTCTTTACCTATAAATTTCATTTTAAATCTCATTCCTTTCTAAGAGCATCTATCTGGTTAAAATGAATTAAACTTTGGCCAGAAAAACGAATTTAAAATGTATAATGTCTAATCTTTATACATTGATTACATTTTAAATAAAGTTTGACACCACCAAAATTGTAATTATTTTTCAACCTTCTATTATATTCATTAGTATATCAATTAGTTCTTTAGTTTAAACATTATTTATAGGTTTACAACAATTCTAATTCTATCACATTTAGCAAATATTTGCAAGGCATTATGTTTACTTTTGTAAAATCTTAAGAAATACTTGTTGGAATTTACAGCCAATAAAACTTTGAAACTGCAAATTGCAACAAATTATCGCTTTCTCTCCTGCATCATATACACAATCTTACTTGTCACATTATTTGGAGAAATCTTGGCTAAAAATCTCACCAGCTTTATCTTCAACCCAGGTACAATAATAAACTTATTTCTTAGCATTTTATCAATCGCATATTTTGCAACATGATTACTACTATATGATGGAAGTTTAAATCTAACCCCTGCAACATCATTAAAATTTGTATCAACAGGCCCAGGACAAAGTACACTAATCTTCACATTAGACTTTTTCTTTCTTAACTCTTCTCTTATTCCCTCTGATAATCTTACCACATACGCCTTTGATGCATAATATGCACACATGAGTGGTCCTGGCATAAATCCTGCAATTGACGCAACATTTAAAATATGCCCTTTGTCTTTTTGTAACATATCTTTCAAATATAGTTTTGCTAAAATATGCATAGCTTTCACATTAGTATCTATTAAATCTATCTCCTTATCCAAATCGGTTTCGTCAAAACTGCCAAAGGTGCCAAATCCTGCATTATTTACTAATATATCTATATCTTTTACCTTATTGTATAATTCTTTGCAATTTTCTGAATTACTTAAATCCATAGGAACAATTTCAGTTTTCCCTTTTAGCTCATCTTTGACTTTCTCTAGTTTCTCCTTATCTCTCGAGACTAAAACCACATCAAACCCAAGTTTATCTAAATATATAGCCATATCTCTTCCTATGCCAGAAGATGCTCCAGTAACTAATGCTCTCATACAAATTCCTCCCACACTATATTGGCAAAATCTAATCCTTTATCCGTAAGTTTTATGTAATTACCATCTATTTCTATTAGTTTTTCCTTTATAAGCATTTCTAATTCATGTTTATATGTAAATATTGGATTCTCTCCAAATTTATTCTTATATTCACATGTAGATACACCCTCTATTTTTCTAAGTCCAAGTAGCATATATTCTTTTCCGCTTCTCTTCTTCCCCTTGAATTTCCTGTACTATCCTATTTTTCTCAAAATCCGCTTCCCTTACATTACTTATATACTTTTCTACATCACAAATATTAGAATATCTTGTATTCTCTATATAAGAATGAGCAGCAGCTCCAAATCCAATATACTCCTTTTGGCTCCAACAATCTAAATTATGCCTAGACATGTACCCCTCTTTTGCAAAATTTGATATTTCATAATGTATATATCCATGCTTCTCTAATATATTCTTTGTCTTCCAATACATTTCTCTTTCTAAATCTTCATCTATCATCTTTAACTTATTTTGTTTTATTAAACTTTCTAACCTAGTCCCCTCTTCTAGTATTAAAGAATATATTGATATATGATTTGGATTTAATGAAATAACTCTATCTAATGAATTCTCAAGCACCTCTAAAGATTGATTCGGAAGCCCTAACATTAAGTCCACATTTATATTTTTAAACCCTACATTTTTAGCTATATTATATCCCTCTAAAAACTCTTCAAAAGTATGTATCCTCCCAATCTGTTTTAATAAATCATTATTTGTAGATTGAAGCCCTATACTTATCCTATTTATTCCAAAATCTATATAGTCCTTTAACTTATTCTCATTTATTGTACCCGGATTTATCTCTATTGTAATCTCCGCTTCTTTATCAAAATTTAGCTTTTCTAAAATCTCTCCAATATACTTACTATCTAAAATAGATGGAGTACCTCCACCTATATATACTGTTTTTATATTATATTTACCTAAATTGCTAGCTTCTATCTCTTTTATAACTGCATCTACATAGCTTTCCATAAATTCATCCTTATTTGCAAAAGACACAAAATCACAATAAAAACACTTTGCCTTGCAAAATGGAATATGAACATACACACCAATATCCTTTTTCATGAACATATCATTCCTTCCTTAATTCACAGCTAAATAAACTTATAAGTCCATGCAGGGTATTCATATATAAATTAAGAGTGAAAACCGCGCAGCGCCCAACGGAGCTGAAAGCGACGGCGAATGGGACAAACTTCCTCTAATGAGGTTCAAAGTTTGTCCCAGTAAGGTTGAACGATTAATTAATATATAATACCCGTTGCAGGACAGACTATACTCAAAAACTGTGAATTATAATAACCAAAGATGTTGCTTTTCACTCATTTGCTATATCAATGATCCTTTTCAACCTATGATTAACCCCCGACTTACCGAATAGGTACAGACAACATCTTTCCAAGCTCAACTAAAGTCGCATCTGGATTTTCTATTCTAACTTCCGCAATCTCCCTTAAATTCTCTGGCAATGACTTAAACCTTCTCTCCTTTTTTAGCTTTTCTATTGCCTGTATCTGACTAACAGCAGCACTTACAGTTTTCTTTAAATTCGCAGTCTCACAATTTACTTTTCTATTTATATTATTCTTAGTCTCTTTCAAAACTCTAATATCTTCATACTTTAAAACAGAACTATTTGCTCCCATAAGTGCCAACATTTTAGATATCTCTTCTCCATCTTTTATATATATTGCAGATGAATATTTTCTATCTAATCTCTTTACACTTATACCAAATTTATCAATAATCTCTATTAACTCATCTCTTCCGTTTTTCTTCTCTTAACCTTATCTCTAGATGATATCTACTATTCGGTTCTGTAAGCGAACCACTACCCAAAAACGCACCACGGACCACTGCTTTCATCATATCTACATTATCTAAAAAATTTATCCCTTGCAAATCTAATTCATTTTTCTTAAATGTAATAATATAGTTTTTTCCTTGCATTTTTATCTTATAATCAATTTTAAGCCTATTCAATAGTTTATTTAACCTATTGATATTGTACTCATTTTCTGTTAAAAACCTTATATCTTTTCCGCTTATCACTAGTTGTTATAACATATCCATATAACTCTGCTTTTACAGTATCTATATTGCTAAAAGTATTTATTTTACTTAATTCCTCTTTTATTTTTGCTGAAAAAGACATTACCTAAACCTCTCCTATTAAATCATAATCACGTATCTCAGTAATCTTACATTTAGTAAATTCCCCTATTTTTAAATCCTTTGTGTTTTTGATAAACACTACACCATCTTCTTCAGGTACATCCATATAAGTTCTTCCTACATAATATTTTTTATCAAAACTCATGTTCTCTATTAATACTTTGTATGTTTTACCTATCTTTTCTTCCAAATTCTTTTTTGAAACTTCTTTCTGTAAGCTCATTATCTTATTATATCTACTCTTTTTAGTGCTATGATGTATTTGTTCTTTTAACTTAGCTGCTGGTGTACCATCTTCTTTTGAATACATAAATACACCCAATTTATCAAATTTGCTTTTTCCTACAAACTCATATAACTCCTCAAAATCTTCCTTAGTCTCTCCTGGGAAACCTACTATTAGTGTCGTTCTCAAAATCACATCTGGTATTTCTTTTCTAAGCTTTGCAAGCATATTTTCTATACTTTCCTTATCACTTTTCCTATTCATCCTTTTTAGTACTTTATTTGATATATGTTGAATTGGAATATCAAAATACTTACATATCTTGTCTTCACTTTTTACAACTTCAATAAGTTCATCCGTAATTGTTTCTGGATATGTATATAAAAACCTTATCCATTTAAACCCATCAATTTTGCATAACTCTTTCAATAACTTTGGAAGTCTTGCTTCTCCATAAATATCTAGTCCATATCTTCCTGTATCTTGTGCAATAACGATTAATTCTTTTATTCCCTTTTGGGCTAAAATTTTTGCTTCTTCTATAATATCTTCTTCTTTTCTAGAAATGTATTTACCTTGTATATATGGTATAGCACAATATGTACAATTATTACTACAGCCTTCTGCAATCTTTAAATATGCATAGTTTTCTCCTGTTGTTATTACTCTATCTTTAAAATCTAATACATATTTGCCATTTTCTTCATTTCCAATTAATTCTTTTATCTTGTCCCATATCTTATCATATTCTTTTATACTAATAAACAAGTCTACCTCTGGTATAAGTTTTTCTAACTCTTCTTTATACCTCTCTACTAAGCAACCGAATTACAATTAAGTACTTGCATCTTCTTTTCTTATACTCTGCCATCTCAAAAATACAATCTATAGCTTCTTGTTTAGCACTTTCAATAAACCCACAAGTATTTATTACAATAATATCTGCGGTTTTCTCTGTATTTACTATATTAAAATTATGCATCTTAAACATGCCAATTACTTCTTCAGTTACTACTAGGTTTTTACTACAACCTAAAGATATAAATCCTACATTCATTTTTCTTCTCCAAATTTATATTATAATCCTATAGCTTCTTCATCATGTATTCTATCTACTTCTGGCTTTCTATCTCCTACTGTTACCCCTGATACTTTAGCTTTTATACGTTCTTGCAATAGCTCAGTTCTCGGTTTTCTACCTTCTTTTTCATCTTCCACTTCTTTTTTTACTGTATCATATATATTTATAACTGCTTCCTCTTCTGCCAGCATCATTCTCAATGCACTTACTTCTTGTTCCTGCATTGCTGATTTTAAAAGCTCTTTAAGTTTTCCATATATTCCATTAAAAGAAAAACTTCCAATCTTTTGCTTTACCTTATCTCTTTTGTGCCAACCATCTTCTTGTCCATATAAAAATTCTGCAAATTCTAATATAGTAATAGGATCATCAAGAAAACTTTGCAGTGGAAATCTTTTCTTTACTTCATTTCCTCCACTACTTACTGTTACCTCACAAGTATTTTCTCCTCCCTCTACTACACTATAACTACTTTCAATGTTGCATTTATATCTAACTCCATCTTTTGCAAAGCAAAAATGCTGTTTCATTGTTACTGGAGAATCACTCATACTATACATTTGCACATTTTTGCTTCTTTTCAATTCATCTAAAAACATATACACTGGTAACCTTCTATCTGCAGCTTCACAATATCTAGCATATGTGCGTTCGCATATTTCTGTTTCTCCAATGTCATGATATTGATAAAATTCCTTGTTATCAATATTTCTATCAAATGTACCCAATAAATCATGTGCGTCCAAAGATTCATGATATCTGACATCATTTCTTATTCCATAAGCATACCTACGAGCATAAGACATAAGAAGCTCATCTGTAACTGCAATATCTGTAATTCTCTGTATTGAGCTTCTTTGCTCTCCTTTGAAAAAACTTGCTACATCTTGTATCTTTTGTGAAATACCTTGAACTATTTTGTTCTCCATAATACATCCTTCTTTCTTTTTTGCCTATATATCATATTTATCTCTTGGTACATAAGTAGTATGTAAAAGCTTATGTGCTTCATGACTACCTGCTTTCTCCAAAAACTCTTTGTATACTTCTTTCAAATATGGGTTCTTATGTGACTTTCTTATTTTGCTTTTTTCATCTATATCATAAAGAGAAGCTGAGCGTTTTGCAAACACATCTACTACACTTCTTGTTTTAGAAGACTTGATTGGCTGACCTCCACCCATTATACAGCCTCCTGGACATGCCATAACTTCTACAAAATCAAAATCTGCTGTGCCATTTTTTATTTCTTCCATTATAATTTTTGCATTACCAAGTCCTGACGCTACTGCAACTCTTATCTCTTTTCCAGCTATATTTAATGCTTTTTTCTTTATTCCTTTTCTTCCTCTTACTTCTTCAAAATCTATCTTTCCAAGTGGCTTTCCTGCTAATGTCTCAGCCGCCGTTCTTAAAGCTGCCTCCATTACACCACCTGTAACACCAAATATCGCAGCTGCACCTGTTGCTTCTCCCATTGGATTATCATATTCGCTATCTGATAATTCTACAAATTCGATATGAGCCTGTTTTATCATTCTTGCAAGTTCTCTTGTTGTTATAACTGCATCCACATCATCATATCCTGTACTTTGCATACCCTCTCTTGTTCTTTCAAACTTTTTAGCTGTACACGGCATAACAGAAACAACATATATCTTACTTGGATCAATACCATTTTTCTTTGCATAGTAAGACTTGATAATCGCTCCAAACATTTGATGTGGAGATTTACAACTTGATAAATGGTCAAGCATGTCAGGATAATTCATTTCTATATACCTTACCCAAGCTGGACAACATGATGTCGCCATTGGTAGTACTCCTCCATTTTGCACTCTTTCTATAAACTCATTTGCTTCTTCCATTATTGTAAAATCTGCACCTGTATTTGTATCAAATACTTTGTCAAATCCTAATTTTTTTAACGCTGTTATCATTTTTCCTTGTGCATTTGTACCAATAGGCATACCAAATTCTTCACCTATTCCAACTCTAACTGCTGGTGCAGTTTGTGCAACTACAAAAGTTTCCCTATCCTTTAATTTCTTCCATACATCTTCTGTATTATCTTTTTCCATTAATGCACCACATGGACAGTTTACAATACATTGTCCACAAAATGTACAATTTACATCATCTAAACTATGATTTTCTGCTGTTGATATACAAGATGAGAAACCTCTTTCTGCACAATCTATTGCACCTATCTCTTGTATATTTTTGCAAGTTGATATACATCTTCTACAAAGTATGCATTTATTAAAATCTCTTACGATACTAGGAGATTTATCATCTATCTCATGTCTATTTCTTTCTCCTCTAAATCTAATATCTGTAACTCCAAAATCTTGAGCAAGCCTTTGAAGTTCACAATTTCCGATTTCTTACACAAGTTAAGCACTCTCTATCATGGTTTGAAAGTATCAAATCTAAAACTGCGCGTCTTGCTTCAATTAATTTTTCTGTATTTGTATGAACAACCATACCTTCTTCTGCTTTTTGTATACAAGATGTTGCAAATCCACGTCTACCTTCCACTTCTACAAGGCACATCCTACAATCTCCAATTTCATTTATCTCTTTCAAAAAACACAAAGTTGGTATATCTATATTAACCTTTTTTGCTGCCTCTAGTATAGTAGTTCCATCTTCTACTTCTACATCTGTTCCATCAATATTTAATTTAATTAATTTTGACATAAAATTTCTCCTTATATCTGATTTAGTAATTCACAGCTAACGAAACTCATAGTCCTCAACAGGAGGAAAAGTTTATTTTTTCACCGAAGGTGGGGTGGGGACCGCCGAAGGCTGTTAAGTGCATAGCACTGTTACAGCCTCGGTGGGAAAGCCTGAGAGAAAAAATATAACTTTTGCTTCCTTGGCAGGACAAACGAAATCTAAAAGCTGTGAATAGTAGTATCAATTTAGCTTATAGCCTTAAATGGACAAATAGTTAAGCAAGTTCCACACTTTATACAAACATCCTTATTAATCTCATGTGGCTGTTTTATCTCCCCAGATATCGCATCTACTGGACAATTTCTTTTGCACATACCACAGCCTTTGCACTTTTCTTTATCTATTTGTATATCAGCCAAATTTTTACACTCACCAGTTTTACATTTTTTATCCATTACATGTTCTTTGTACTCTTCCATAAAGTATTTCATTGTACTAATTACTGGATTTGGTGCACTTTGACCTAATCCACATACCGATGCATTTCTTATATTTTCACAAAGCTTTTCAAGTTTTTCTAAATCTGCTTCCTCTCCATCTCCTGCTGTAATTTTCTCTAATATCTCTAGCAATCTTTTTGTACCAATTCTACAAGGAGTGCACTTCCCACACGATTCATCTACTGTAAATCCAAGATAAAACTTAGCAAGATTTACCATACATTTTGTATCATCCATTACAATAAGTCCACCAGATCCCATCATAGAACCTATCTTGCTTAATGATTCATAATCTATTGGAATATCCAAATACTCCTTTGGAATGCATCCTCCTGATGGCCCACCTGTTTGAGCAGCTTTAAACTCTCTACCATTTGGGATGCCTCCACCTATATCATAAACAATCTCTCTTAATGTCGTGCCCATTGGAACTTCTACAAGTCCAGTATTTACAACGTTTCCACCTAGTGCAAATACCTTTGTACCTTTTGAAGTTTCAGTTCCAATACTTGAATACCAATCTGCTCCGATTAAGTATTATTTTTGTGATATTTGCATAAGTTTCCACATTATTTATTAATGTTGGTTTTTGCCATAGTCCTACATTTGCTGGAAATGGTGGTTTTAATCTAGGTCTTCCCGCTCTACCTTCTATTGATTCTAATAGTGCAGTCTCTTCTCCACATACAAATGCTCCAGCTCCAAGTCTTACCTCTATATCAAATGAAAAATCTGTATCCCAGATATTTTCTCCCAGAATCCCATATTCCCTCGCTTGATTTATTGCATTTTGAAATCTCTTTACTGCTATTGGATATTCTGCTCTAACATATATGTATCCTTTATCCGCTCCAATTGCATATCCTGCAATAGTCATTGCTTCAATAACTGCGTGTGGATCACCTTCTAATATACTCCTATCCATAAATGCCCCTGGATCACCTTCATCAGCATTACATACTACATATTTTTGTGTACCCTCTGCCATTTTTGTAAATGCCCACTTTTTTCCTGTTAAAAAACCTGCTCCCCCACGTCCTCTTAAACCAGAATTCGTTACTGTTTCTATTGCTTCATCTTGTGTCATTTCAAATAGTACTTTTTCTAAAGCCTTATACCCATCAAAAGCTATGTATTCTTCTATATTTTCAGGATCTATCTTACCACAATTTTGAAGAGCTATTCTTTTTTGCTTTTTATAGAAACTAAGGTCATCTAGCCTTTTTACCAAAGTGCCATCTATATCCCTGCAAAGAAGTCTCTCTAGTATTTCACCCTTTACTATATGAGTATCTATGATATCTTCTGCATCTTCTGGTTTTACATTTGAGTAAAATATATCTTCCGGTCTTATTATAACAATTGGACCTTTTGCACATAAACCAAAACATCCTGTTTGTATAACTCTAACATTTGAGATATTCTTTTCTTCTAAGATTTTTCTAAGATTTTTTATAATATCCTCTGATTTAGAAGACGTACAACCAGTACCATGACACACTAATATGTGTTTTTCCACTGTATTTGCTTGAAGATTAACTCTTAAATCTAGTTCTTTTCTTTTTTCTTCTCTAATCTTTTTTATTTCTTCTAAAGACTTCATATATTCTCCTTTCATTCGTAGCAAGATAACCTTAAAATCTGCTTAGGGTAGTTCTATCTATGATTTTTGAGTAGCACCGCGTAAGCGACCAAACGAGCTTTGCGAGTGCGAAATGGAGTAACCGACATTTTAAGCTACGTAGTAGCGTACATTTGGAGGTTGCGACACCAAGGTGCTATGAAAAAATCATAGATAACTACCCTTTAATCACTCTTTATTCATGTATTCGTCTAAAACCTGATCCAACTTCTGCACAGTCGCCTTTCCATACACTTCTCCGATTTACAGTAAATACTGGTGCTAAACCACATGCACCAATGCACCTTGTTTCCTCAATTGAAAACTTTCCGGTCTTCTGTTGTTTCTCCCGCATTTATTCCCAATCTCTCTTTTAATCTATCTAATATCTTTTCTGAACCTTTTACATAACAAGCTGTTCCAAGACATACTGCAATATTATATTTTCCCTTTGGCTTTAAAGTAAATCTTGAATAAAATGTAACAACCCCATATACCTCTGCAAATGGGATACTTAAATATTCTGCCACCCTCATTTGCGCTGCTGTACTAATAAATCCATAACGTTCTTGTATATCATTTAAAATTTGTATCAAATTATCTTTATCTTCTTTATATTCATATAATATTTTTTCTAATTCTTTATCTTTTTGGCAATTTTCACATTCCTTCATTTTACTCTCCTCCGTAAATCATACTATTACATCTTAATTAAAATTATACCAAAGAAGCGCCAAATTAACAATAGGAAATTTTAAAATTCGACAAAAAAACTTTTCCTATTTTTAATCAATATGAACATTGGAGCTATGTTATTTTGACCACAAAAAAACCTCTCTTCTATAATTAATAAAGAAAAAAGGTTTTTATATTAAATTCATATTCTATTTACATATCGTCTTCTTCATCTTCATTTTCGTCTTCTTCATAGTCAAATTCTTCATCATAGTCATCATGTTCATGTGAACAGTGATGTTCGCAGTTCCCTCCACATTCGCCACCGCAACCATGCTCACAGCCATCTTCTTCATGCCAATCTATTTCAATTGTATTTCCACACTCAGGACACTTAACTTCATTTTCTGTACCATCTGACAAATCTTCAACAAACTCTGCATTACAATATGGACATATAATCTCAAAATCACATTCTGGAGAAACAAAAACTTCTTTCTCAATATTATTTATCATTCTCTCTAATTTTGAAAGTTTATGTCCTAGTTCTTTTTCTCTTTCTGCCATAACATTTATCCTATTTAAATTCATTTCTGCAAGTTTATCCATTTCATCTAAGAATAACAAAGAAATATTATATATTTGTGATTTTATATAATCTAAATCTTCTTTGTTTTTAATATTTTTGTCTAAATCACCTATAATCGCATTAAGCTTTTTCTTCAAATTTGACATTTTGATAATTCTTCCCTTCTCTAAACACGTTCCATATATTCGCCAGTACGTGTATCAATACGTATAATATCTCCTATTTCAACAAACAAAGGAACACTGATTTCTAATCCATTTTCTAGTTTTGCAGGTTTTCCTGATGTTGTTGTAGTATTTCCACTAAATCCTGGTTCTGTATATGTAACTTCAAGCTCTACAAACATTGGTGGCTCTACTGAGAAAACTTTACCTTTAAAAGATAATGTTTTAACATTCATATTTTCTTTTATGTATTTTAAGCTATCTCCTAATTGGTCTTTATTAAGTGGAAGTTGCTCATAAGTTTCATTATCCATAAAATAATATAAATCACCATCATTATATAAATATTGCATATCCTTTTTCTCTACTTCTGCTCCTTGCAATTTTTCTGATGGGTTAAATGTTCTTTCTATAACTGCTCCTGTTATTACATTTTTTATTTTAGTTCTAACAAAAGCTGCTCCTTTTCCTGGTTTTACATGTTGGAATTCAACTACCTTAAATACTTGACTATCTAATTCAAATGTTGTTCCATTTCTTAAATCTCCTGCCATATATACTTCTGCCATAATTATTTCCTCCTTTTAATTTCTCTCATTATTATAAGAACCTGACCTACTTCGCAATCACAGATTGCGAGTGGGTACCCCAGAACCTTTTTGCTTTCGCAATAATTAATTCCTATTTATTTTATACCATTTTTTGGAGAAAATCAATACTTCGTGGTTTTATTTTCTAAAAACCTTAAATTTATTATACCTTTTTTTCAAAAAAGTATGTATTTATTTTACTTTTTATGTTAAAATAGATTTCGTTGAACAAAGTTGCCGGTGTAGCTCAGTTGGTAGAGCAACAGATTCGTAACCTGTAGGTCAGCAGTTCAATTCTGCTCATCGGCTCCAATCTAATTTTATTTTAACTTTTCTTAAAATTATTCCCATAAAATATTAAAAATTAATGAGGATATGAAATTATGGAAGAAAATAAGAACCTGACACGACATAGTAATCAAAGATTGCAGTTGGGTGCCCAGAACCTTATAAAAAATTTGATGTAATATTTAATTACATTCTAGCTTGATATCATTTGTAGATAAATTTAACAATATTCCTTTTCTGCCTTCTGATAACCAATGTTCATTTTCTTCAAATGTTTCATCAGTTGCTTTTATAAAAGATGTTTGTAATATATTCATAGCACTAATACAATTAAATATAATAGGAAGATTACTAATTTCGTAACTATCTAATTTATTATATTTATTATATTCATTAATTAATATATTCATATTATCTATTGATATTTCCCTATCATTTGTCAAGCAAACTCCAAACATAGCAACTGCAAGTTCAATTACTCTTGGCAAATAATTTAAAACCGAAAAATCTATTACCCAGATTTTATTCTCATTATCTAATATTAAATTTGACTTAATTATATCTGCATGTGTATAAGACATTTTAAATTTCTTAAAATCTACTTTTAACATTTGCTTATATACTTTTTCTACTAACAATTTATCTTCAGCATCAATTTTCCCGATTTTTTTATTATATTCAGACTCAAAATTTGTTATAGTCCACTCATCATAATAAGGCTCAACTTGAAAATCAATTTTATTTATTTTTGCCATCTCTTTTGCTACACTACAAATCTCATCATGATTTAAATCACGATTTAGTAGTAATACATTTGTACCTTTGATATAATCCATTACTATAATATTTAATATTTTATTATTTATTTCTAATTCAAAAATACTTTCACTATTTATTTGATGAATTTTTGGAACTTGTACCCCTCCTTTTATTGCCTTTTCCAAAATATCAACTAATCTTATTTGTTCATTTTTAGGTCTAGATTTATTTAATATCTTAATAAAATATTCTCCTGTACTTGTATTAATTATCATATTAAAATCTTCGTATCCAATTTCAATATGTTTTTGATTGATTAACTTTCCTAATTTATAATATTGACATACTTTTTCAGCAATGTTTTTTGTATCTTTAATATTATGTATTCTTTCATAAAAATTTACATATTCCATTTAAAAATATTTCCTTTCTATCCTATCTCTATTTTATTAAATTAATTCCCTTTAATTCGGTAAATCAGATTTATAATTATTTATATAAACTATGCTATCTATATCAGACAATTAGAATTATATTATATTTCTACACATTTTTCCATACTACCATTGAATTTTGTTAAAAATTTATATATAATACCTTTAGAAAGAAAGCAAAAATTTATAACTTATAAGAATATCTTTTTCATTAAGTATATATAAAGGAGACTAAATATGGAAGATTGCTTGTTTTGTAAATGGAACGAAAATAAAGGAAAAATTGTATTAGAAAACGAATTAGCATTTGCTGGATTTGATGAATTTGCTGTAAGTAAAGGTCATTTGTTGTTCATGACTAAGAGGCATGTTAAAGATTTTTTTGAAACTAATTTGCAAGAAAGGCAAGCTATTTTTGAATTAATAGATGAAGCTAAAAAAATGATTGATGAAAAATTTCATCCTACAGGATATAATATAGGAATGAATTGTGGAGTATCCGCTGGACAATCTGTTATGCATGTACACGTTCACTTAATTCCAAGATATGATGGAGATGTAGAAAATCCAAGAGGAGGAATAAGAGGAGTTATTCCTCAAAAACAAAATTATTAAGCCAATTTTAGCCCCTAGATATTCTAGAGGCTAGCTTTTTGTCTTTTGAACTCATTCACGATAATGTAATTTATACATATAGTAACTATATATTGGTATAACTATTGTTGTTAACAATAACAATAGTTTAAAATAAACAATATTATTAATTAAACTAATTATAAATAGTAGTCCATATCCTACAATTCTTCCTATTTGCATTATCATAATTATAAAAGTCTGATTTTCAATACAATATTCCTCATCAACACTATTCTCCTTGTTATTATATCTTTCAATATTGAAAAGCACTTCTAGTATAATAATAAAGCTACTACTAATTATATTATAAATAACTATTTCTGTTTTTCCTAAATTTATAATTAGGCTTATCACACTTACCAAAGCAATTATGCTTCCACAAGTTAATATACTTTTTTGGATTTTTTCATTTTTTACTTTTTTAAACACATACAAAGTTATCATTGAACATATAGAAAATATTGTACTTAAAAAACCAAGTTCAATATTTGTTTTATATGTCATAACAATTATTATGGTAACAATAGTAGAAATCACATTCATTAATACACCATATAATATAGATGATTTATATACAATTTTTAATCTTTTATTTTCTTTAAGATTTATGCTCTTAAGAAATGCCTTTAAGTCAAACTCCCCAGAATATCGCTTTTGTATTTTAATGAAAAATGACAAAATAAACTGAATAAATGCAAGCACCATTATATAAGTTGACACCTTATAAAATGATAAAAGTTCAATTGAAGTACCTAATATTATTGGCATTATTACCTTCACAAAACTACGTATAATTTTCTTGTTTGCAGTATATTTTTCTCTGTTTTTTTCATTTGTTGCTAATCCAACAATATTGTCACAAGCTCCCCAATAAATAGTTTCAGATATTCCTAGAATAATAGCAATTGGGATTAAAAAACTTTGAATTTGCTCCCTTAGAAAAACTATAGATATTACAAATATGCATTTTATAAGTATTCCTGCTCTATATATTTTTTCAATATTATATTTTTTCAAAAAACCTGCTATAACATATATAAAAATACCTGTTATAGCATAATCAACAACATAATAAATTGCAATTGCTCCCATGTTATCATTAGTTATGTTTAATAAATATGCTACTAAAAAAGTTCCTAAGAACAAATCAATTACTGCATTTATTATTTCACATGCCATTAACGCCTTTAATGACTTATCTATTTTTCCTTCATTTTTATCCATTTGTTTATCCTATTATAATTTAATTTTAAAAATATTATACTATATCTTATTTTAAATTACCACACTAAATTTTAAATTTGGACAATTTCTTAAGATATTGCTTTTTTATGTAAAATGTGATAAAGTAATTAAATCAATATAAGTAGAATTACATATTCGAGCAATCCTGTTTTTACAGGTTTATATATACATTTACCATAAAATTATTTTTGAGGAGGAACGATTATGTATTTGGGATTAGGCTCTATGCTTATTGGCTTTGTAGTTTTCGTGATTGCACGGTGGCTAACAGTAAAAAAACAGGATTTATCCAAAAGGCATGCAGTATTGCTTTTTGATGTAGCAACAATTTTGTTTGAAGGAAATGGAATGGGATTCTTTTTTGCATTGCTATTAAAGAGATTTGGTTTCAATGTTAGTATCTTATCAGTATCAAATTCCATTATAATCCTTTTAACCAGCTTTTTTATGGTAATTGGAGCATCATCACTATTCTTTTTTAATGTAAAAATGTTCAAACTAACACATTATTATAGTCTCCATTCTAAACAGGATAACATTAAATTTATAGATCACTTTTGTGGACTTCCTGTGATAGCTTCCGCTGTATGGTACATTTTGTATGCCTTTTTCTTTTAAGCCAATTCCAAAAAAACAAATAGCTGCTTGCTGCTTGGCTACCGATAATTTTCTTTTATCGGTAGCCGTCTTTTCGATGAACGTTTGGGGACGGTTCCAAAAGGTTCACGTCCCCATTGTCGCATTATTTTTTTCATTTTTTTATTTTAGGACTTGATTTTTTTTAATATCTATAGTATTATAAAAAAAGGGTGTAAAAAAATGAAGAATTTTGTAGGAAAAGCAAAACTTTATATACCATTAATAAGCAAAGAAAATTGCTTCTTTTTACATTTTCCTTTATTTTATATTTATTAATCACTAGTTTAAATTAGTGATATTTTTTTGCCCCAAAATAAAAATATTAGGAGGAAAATTAGATGGAAAAAACTAATTTAACATTAGACGTAAACGAAAAACCACCAGTAGCTAAATGGATTATTTTAGCTATTCAACACGTATTTGCCATGTTTGGTGCAACAATATTAGTACCAATTCTAGTAAACGCACAAGCTGGCGAAGTTGTACTTACAATACCTGTTGCCTTAGTTACATCAGGAATTGGAACATTAATTTATATTCTATGTACAAAAGGAAAATCACCAGTTTATTTAGGTAGCTCATTTGCATTTATTGCACCACTTGCTGCTGCTTACTTAAAAGGTGGATTATCAGGAGCTATGACTGGAGTTATGGTTGTAGGTCTTATCTATATATTATTCGCTATAATTATAAAAATCGCTGGAAAGAACTGGCTTGATAAATTATTACCACCAGTAGTAATTGGTCCAATGATTATGATTATCGGACTTGGTCTTGCTCCATCAGCTATTTCTCAAATAGGTCTTACATCAGAAGTATTTGAATGGAAAGAAGTTGTTGTAGCACTTGTTGCATTTTTAGTAACTGCAATTATAGCAGTAAGAGGAAAAGGATTTTTAAAGATAATTCCTTTCTTAGTAGGAATTGTTACTGGATATATTACAGCTGTATGCTTAGGACTAGTAGACTTTACACCAGTACTTGATGCTACATTCTTTAGTTTACCTCAATTTGCTATTCCATTTGTACACTATGCACCAAACTTTAGTGCACTTCTTACAATTGCACCAATAGCATTAGTTACAATGGCAGAACATATTGGAGATCACACTTCACTTAGCAACATAATTGGAAAAGATTTACTAAAAGAACCTGGATTAGACAAGACATTGCTTGGTGATGGTGTTGCAACATTTGTTGCAGGTTTACTTGGAGGTCCTGCAAACACCACTTACGGAGAAAATACATCAGTTGTAGGTATGACAAAAGTTGCCTCTGTTTGGGTAATTGGACTTGCTGCAATCTTTGCAATCTGTTTAGGCTTCTTGGGAAAATTCACAGCTTTAGTTTCAACTATACCAAATGCAGTACTTGGAGGAGTTTCACTACTTCTTTATGGATTTATAGCTGTTAATGGATTAAAAGTATTAATTCAAAATCAAGTTGATTTTAATAAAACAAAAAATGTAATTGTTGCATCTTCAATGCTTGTACTTGGACTTGGAGGAGCTGCAATTTCAATAGTTAGCGGAGATTTAGCTGTTACAATCTCTGGAATGAGCTTAGCTGCAATCGTAGGAATACTTATAAACTTATTCTTGCCAAATGAAAAAGATGAAACAGATACTCCAAAAAAAGAGAAAAAAGAAAATAAAGAAACTGCAAAAGTATAAGATAAACAAAAAATAAATCCAGCAATGCTGGATTTATTTTTTGTTTGTTTAATTATACCACTCAAATTCCCAATCTAGTATTTTTACAGTGTCTCCCTCTTTTATCTTCATTTCTCTAAGTCTCGCAAATACACCTACATCTTCTAAACGTTTCTGCAAATAATGCATTGATTCCCTATCTTGTATATTTACTCTTCTCATTATTCTATCTACCGCTGGACCTGTTACAATGTAGTTTTCTCCTTCTCTTACTATATCAAAATCCTTTTCATCTGTTTCTAAAGTATATACTACTCTTTCCTCTACTTGTATTAAATCATCTTTTGGAAGTTCCTTTAGTATTTTTGATACATAATTCATCAATTCTTTAACACCTTGTCCTGATGTCGCAGATATCTTAAATACATCCATATTTTCTTTTTTAGCCAATTTCTCTACTTCCTCATATACTGTGTTGTCTTGAATAATATCAGCCTTATTTGCAACAATTATTTGCTTCCTTTTACTCAATTTTTCATTGTATTTTTTAAGCTCATTTTGTATAGTATAAAAATCTTCTACTGGATTTCTTCCTTCTATTCCAGATACATCTAAAAAGTGTAATAAAAGTCTAGTTCTTTCTACATGCCTTAAAAATTGAAGTCCAAGACCTACTCCCTCACTTGCTCCTTCTATAATTCCTGGAATATCAGCAATTACAAAACTATCTCCATAATCTGTTTTAACTACTCCCAAATTTGGTGTTATTGTTGTAAAGTGATAATCTGCAATTTTAGGTGTAGCAGAAGTTACAACAGATAAAAATGTAGATTTCCCGAACATTTGGGAACCCTAGAAGCCCTACATCAGCTAAAAGTTTTAGCTCTAGTATCACTTCCATTTCTATTCCCTTTTCACCGGTCTTGTGCAAATCTAGGAGCTTGTCTTGTAGATGTTGCAAAATGTGAATTTCCTTTTCCGCCTCTTCCACCTTTTAGTATTAGCTCTTCTTGTTTTTCCTCTGATAAATCAGCAATTACCTTGCCTGTCTCTGCATTTTTTACAACTGTTCCTCTTGGTACTTTTATATATACACTTTGTCCGAGATTTACCATAGCAATGACTTCCAGAGCCGTTTTGTCCATTTTCTGCTTTAAACTTTCTCTTAAATCTAAAATCAACAAGAGTGTTTACATCTGAATCCACAACAAAATAAATGCTACCACCATTTCCTCCGGTCTCCTCCATCTGGTCCGTCCGGCTAGCAACATATTTTTCACGCCTAAAAGTTATGGCTCCGTTTCCGGCCATCCCCTGATTTTATCATAATTTTTGCATAGTCTGTAAACATTTACTTCTCCTTTTATAACCAAACCATACCTATTTTCTTATATACATCTTCTAAAGTTTTATGTGCAACTTGATATGCTTTTTCTGCCCCTTCTTTATATATCTTCTCTAGGTAATCTGGATTTGATTTTAATTCCTTATATTTTTCTTGTAATGGCTTAAGTTCTTCTATTACACAATTTGCAACAGCTGTCTTAAATTCTCCATATCCTTTTCCTGCAAATTCTTTTTCTATATCCTCTTTTGTACTTCCCGTTATAGCACTATATAT
This sequence comes from Clostridia bacterium, assembly GCA_022791735.1. Taxonomy (GTDB): domain Bacteria; phylum Bacillota; class Clostridia; order TANB77; family CAG-508; genus JAAWPK01. The sequence goes on along the minus strand of JAAVZQ010000083.1, from coordinate 8,981 downwards.
TTCCATTAAATTGCTTATTCCTGGCTTGTTTTCCTCATCATATCTAACAATATTTTCAGAATCTGTAACAGACTTTTTAAACTTCTTTAAAATCACCTCTGGTTCATCTGTCAAGAAAATACTATCGTTTTCTAGAGTAGAACTCTTGCTCATTTTTGCATTTGGATTTTGAAGTCCCATAACACGTGCCGCAGTTTTCAATATATAAGGCTCTGGGATTTTGAAAGTTTCTCCATATATCTTATTGAATCTCTCTGCAATGTCTCTTGTTATCTCTACATGTTGTTTTTGGTCTTCTCCAACTGGAACTAAATCTGCTTGATATAAAAGTATATCTGCTGCCATAAGTACTGGATATGTAAATAACCCACTATTTATATTATCTGCATGTTTTGCAGATTTATCCTTAAATTGTGTCATTCTTGAAAGTTCACCCATGTATGTATAGCAATTTAAAACCCATGAAAGCTCTGCATGTGATGGTACTTGACTTTGTATAAAAATACTGCTTTTTTCTGGATTTATTCCAGCAGCTAAATATAGAGCTAAAAGATTTAATGTATTTGACCTTAAAGTTTCTGGATCATTTCTAACTGTTAAAGTATGCAAATTTGCTATCATATAATAACAATTATAATCTTCTTGCATTTTTTTCCAGTTATTTATCGCTCCTAAATAATTTCCAAGCGTTAAATTGCCTGTTGATTGAATACCACTTAAAATAACCTTTTTATCCAATATTATCACTCCTCATATATTCATAAGGTTCACAAAAGAATTAGTATATTGCAAGGCATTTTTAGTTAGAAATACCGGAGGCGTACTTATGTACGTTGAGGATTTTCTAACTAAAAATAACGACGCAAGATGCTGATTATTTTGCGAACCAATTTATTTCATGTTCTCTTTTTCAATTTCGTTGATTATATCTACTCTTCTTTGATGTCTTCCACCTTCAAATTCTGTTGCTAAAAATTGTCTTAATATACAAACTGCATCATTTACTGAGATATAATCTGCCCCTAGTGCTAACATATTTGCATTATTATGCATTCTTGAAAACTTAGCTGTTTGTTCTTCATAGCATACTGCACATCTTACATCTTTAAACTTATTAGCACACATAGACATACCTATTCCTGACCTACAAATTAATATTCCTATATCTGCTTTTTTATTTGATACATCACTTGCAACAGCTTTTGCAATATCTGGATAGTCTACACTATCTTCTGAATATGCACCCTTATCTTCATAAGATATGTTCTTTTCCTCTAAGTATTTTTTTATCTCTTCTTTTAATTTATATCCTCCGTGGTCTGCTCCTATTACTATTTTCATTTCTATTCACGTTCCTTTCTTAAATCTGGTTGGAAAAGAATTGTGCTTTTGGCTAGGCGTACAAGTGAGATATTTCCTGAGGCGTACTCATGTACGTTGATGGGAAATCTCACGAAGTACAACAACGCCAAAACGCAATTATTTTTCAACCTAATTCCTTTCAAAGTTCTTTACTTCTTCTACAACCTTATTAACAAATTCGCCTACTTTCATTTGTCCGACATCTCCGAGTTTTCTTGAACGAACACCTACTGCTCCAGCTGTTACTTCTTTTTCTCCTACAACAAGCATATATGGCACTTTTTGCATTTGTGCTTCTCTTATTTTATAGCCTATCTTTTCGTTTCTTTCATCTAGTTCAACTCTTATATCTTTTTCTTCTAACTCTTTTTGTATCTTTTGGCAATACTCTACTTGATTATCAGATATTGGAAGTAGCTTTACTTGTACTGGTGCAAGCCACAATGGGAAAGCACCTTTTGTCTCCTCAATTAAGAATGACAAAAATCTATCAAAAGTTCCAATAATTGCTCTATGGATTACCACTGGTCTATGTGCTTCTCCATCTTCTCCAATATATTCTAGTTCAAACCTTTGTGGTAATAAAAAGTCTAATTGACAAGTAGATATTGTTACATCATGACCAATTGCTGTTTTTATTTGAACATCAAGTTTTGGTCCATAAAATGCCGCTTCTCCTTCTGCTTCATAGAAATCTAAGCCTGATTCAGTAAGAATTGCACGAAGCTCACTTTCTGCCTTATCCCACATTTCATCATCATCAAAATATTTTTCTTTGTTGTTCTTATCCCTTAAAGATAATCTAAATGAGTAATCTGTAAATCCAAAATCCTTATATACTGAAAGTATTAATTCTACTACCTTTCTAAATTCCTCTTTTATTTGGTCTGGTCTTACAAAAAGGTGTGCATCATTTTGGCACATCTCACGCACTCTCTCAAGTCCGCATACATTTCCACTATCTTCATATCTAAAATCATGTGCAAGCTCACCAATTCTTATTGGAAGCTCTCTATATGAATGCATTTTATTTTTATATATAAGCATATGATGTGGGCAGTTCATTGGTCTTAATACCAATTCTTCTGCATCCATTTTCATTACTGGGAACATATCTTCTTTGTAATGATCCCAATGTCCACTTGTTTTGTATAAAGCAACATTTGCCATTGATGGTGTATATACATGCTTATATCCAAGTTTTACTTCTTTATCTTGTATATATCTTTCTAACATACGTCTTACAACTGCTCCATTTGGTAAATACATTGGAAGTCCTGAACCTACAAGTGGATGTGTCATAAATAATTCTAGTTCTTTTCCTATTTTTCTATGGTCTCTTTGTCTAGCTTCTTCAAGCTCTTGTAAATATTCATCTAACTCACTTTGTTTAGGGAAAGAAATTGCATATATTCTTTGTAGCATTTTATTCTTTTCGCTACCTTTCCAATATGCTCCTGAAGATGATAATATTTTAACCTTTTTTACTTTTCCTGTACTCTCTAAGTGTGGTCCTGCACAAAGGTCTGTAAAATCTCCTTGCTTATAAAAAGATATTTCTTCTCCTTCTGGTAATTCTTCTATTAATTCTTGTTTATATGGCTCGTCTAACTTTTTCATTAGGTCTATTGCTTCATTTCTAGGAAGAACAAATTTCTCAATTTTCAAATCTTCTTTTATAATCTTATTCATTTCTTCTTCTATTTTTAATTTATCTTCATCGGTAAATGGGGTATCTGTATCAAAATCATAATAAAATCCTGTATCTATTGCTGGTCCAATTGCAAGCTTTACCTCTGGAAATAATCTTTTTACAGCTTGTGCCATAATATGTGATGTAGTGTGCCAGTATGCCTTCTTTCCATCTAAGCTGTTATCAAATGTTAGGATTTCTACACTGCTTCCTTCTTCTAAAACATATCTTAAATCTTTTACTTCTCCGATTTACTATTGCTGCTGTCATATTTCTTGCTAATCCTTCACTTATAGATTTTGCAAGATTTAAACAAGATGCTCCTTCTGCTACTTCTTTTTTGCTTCCGTCTTTTAAAATTACATTAATCATAGTAATACCCCTTTCTATGTGTTTATTTTTTTATTATACTACAATGTTTTTGTAAAAGCAACACAATTGTTAAGCAATTTGACTTTTCCTATAACACTATAAATGAGAGTGATTAGCAATATAATCACTCTCAGGCTTACTTATCTATTTAACTTTTTTATTACTCTCTTCTTAATTACTTTTCGAAATTGTTTGATGCAATGTTAAAATGGTTTTACAGTTCCATATCTATTGTTCATTTAAAGTAGTTTCTGATGTCTGATTATTTTGTTCTTGGCTACTGTTTTCTTGGTTGTTATTTTGCCCATTATCCATCAAATCTTCTACTGGTCTGTTTTGATATAATATATATCCAAATGGTGTTGCATATATTAATGGATTTTGATACTCCTCTAATCCAAGTTTGCCCATTTGATCTTTATTCACATATAGTATTCTCTCCATTATTGCAGGCCCAAGTGTTCCTGTAAGATATTCCTTATTTGCATCATTTAGTACAAAAGAATTATTATTGGTTATAGGCTCTATATTCATTCCATGTCTAAATACTTTCTCTGTCTCAAAATTATATTCATAAGCTATACCATCTTCTCCGTCCGTTTCTTCCATACCAAATGTATATTTCTCACTTGCAGTCTCTTGGCTTATATTGCTATATTTAGCCTTTAAATACATTGTCTGTGTCTCTTCTGCCATAAATGTGTAATCTACATCATATTCTACTTGTTCTCCTGAGCCTATCTTGTTGATTTTAACTATTACACTTCCATCATCTTTATTTGTAGAAATTACTATCTCGTTTGCTGTAATCTTTATATCCAAAGTAAAAATATCTTTTGCAGAAATAGTCAAGTTACCATCTTTTCTTACAATTATCTTTAAAAATTCGGCATCTGTTACCTTTGCATTTCTAGCTGCTGTTAACAGCTCAGCTACTGAATTTCTTATACCTTCTGGCAATACTTTACTAGTCTTTACCTCTTCTAATACTTTTGTTGCAATTTCCATAGTTTGTTTTTGGTCTAATGTCACAGCAAAACTATTTTCATCTACTTTAGAAAAATTTGCTCCTGCCATATTATCTTGTATAATTTTTTTAAGCTTCTCTATTTCACCTTTTATATAATTTGGCATCATTTCTAAAATTTCTGTATTTATCTCATTTGGAATATTTTCTTGTGAACTATTTGTGGTATTTCCTCCAACTTTGTCATATAAGCCTTGCAAATTCTCATTTCTTACAGATACATAAGTATTTATTATTAAACTAGACGACGCCCCATACAAATTGTCATTTTGTCTATAGCTTATAGGGAGTGCCACATCATCTGAATAATTTATACTTATATCTTGTTCAGACAATTTCTTTGTTCTGTCAATTTTACCCTTAAATGTAATGTTTAAATCATTTACATTTTTCATATATTTTTCATTTGCCATTGCACTAGCATCTACATTTACTGTAAGTTTACTATCATTTTGATATGGCACAGTTTCTACTTTATTAAAATATTCTTCTAGCTCCTTACTTTCAAAGTTTTTCAAGGTTTCTCCGAACTTCTGCTATATACTTATAAAAAAGCTGTTCATCTGACTTAAATAAATCAGTTGCTATATAAGCATAAGCTGCTGCTCCACCTGCTAGTGCCAAAATAAGTATTATAACAATTGAAATGATTAGTATCTTTTTCCCCTTCATCTCTTTCTCCTTTTTTTATTTATAAACTAAGTTTGAAAAAGAATTAGTATAGTGCTAGGCGTGTTCGGCAAATATTCCATGAGGCGTACTAATGTACGTTGATTGGAAATTTGCCGAACAACAACGACGCAATATGCTGATTATTTTTCAAACTGCTCTATTTACATAGCTTCTTTATATAATCTAATAAAATCCTCTTTTGTTGTCTCTCTTGGATTTCCTGGTCTACATGGATCTTCCATAGCTTTATCTGCAAGCATTTCTAAATCTTCTTCTTTGCAGCCTGTATCTTTTACAGTAATTGTTACTCCACATTCTTTTGATAATTCTTGTATTTTCCACACAAAAGTATTAATTACATCTTGATCATTTAAGTCTCTTGCATCTGGTCTACCTATATGGCATAAAATTTCTCTAAATCTATCTGCACATACCACTCCATTAAATCTCATAACTGTTGGAAGTAGGATTGCATTTGCTATTCCATGTGGTGTATCATATACAGCTCCTAATTGATGAGCCATTGAATGTACTATTCCAAGCCCTACATTTGAAAATCCCATTCCTGCAATATATTGTGCTAATGCCATATTCTCAATAGCCTTTGAATCTTTTTCATTTACTGCCTTTGGCAAATTCTCAAATATTAGTTCTATTGCTCTTAAATGGAACATATCTGACATTGTATTATGTGCTTTAGTTATATATCCCTCTACTGCGTGTGTTAATGCATCTAGCCCTGTTGCTGCAGCTGTCATTGTTGGAAGTGATTCCATAAGTTCTGAATCTACAATTGCAAGTATTGGTATATCATGTGGATCTACACACACCATCTTTACTTTTCTTTCTTCATCTGTTATAACGTAGTTAATCGTAACTTCTGCCGCTGTTCCATGTGTTGTTGGAAGTGCAATAAGTGGAAGTCCCTTATTTTCTGTATTTGAAAGTCCATTTAATGAAACTACATCTTCTCTATCTGGGTTTGTCATTAAAATAGATATTCCTTTTGCTGTATCTATTGCTGAACCTCCTCCAACTACAACTATTAAATCTGCTTTCATTTTTTTACATATTTCATATCCATCTAGAACATTCTTTATTGTTGGATTTGGCTTTATATCTGAATATAAAGTATAATCTATACCCGCTTCATCTAAAAGCACAGTAACCTTTTCAATTAGCTTACACTCTACTAGTCCCTTATCTGTAACTAATAGTACTTTCTTAAATCCTCTTGAGTTTATCTCATTTATAAGTTCAGTCCTACATCCTCTTCCAAATATAGATGTTTCGTTTAAAACGAATTTCTCTGACATAACAATTTCCTCCTTTGTATATCTTTTTCAATATCTTATCACACTAATCATCAAATATCAATAGGCAAAATTAGAGCTTGCTAATGTTGTCAACATAAACTTGAAAAAAATAAATATTAGTAGTATAATAAGTAATATTAAAACATTAGCAATCCTATACAAATTTTTAGTTAAGGAGAAATGTTTATGGCAAAAATAATAGAGCAAAAGACTACTTTCAGAATCGGTCGCAAAATCTCTAGAGCTAAAATAATTGAAGGAGGAGATGCTGTTAATCTTTATTATGAAATAATCGAAGAAAATCCCACGCGCCAAGGCTTTCAAGAAGATTTTTTCCCAATCGTAGAAGCCAGCAAGCTCTCCTTTCAAGACAAAATCTTTAAGCATAAGCCTCAAACACCTAGGCAAGTTGAATTTAGAGACAGACTCGTAGCGGTAATAGAATCGGGAATTTCAGATTTCAGAGTTCAAAAACGTCGTCCAGCATTTAATTATCAAGAGCAATCTATCTACTATACTACAGAAAGATTTTGGTATCCCGATTTGCCCAATATACATTGGAAAATTCTTGCTGAGGAGTTTTGTCCCAGTAAAAAAAGTCGGTTAGGGTACGAAAAGGAAAGAAATGCATTTCTAGGCATGATAATTAAAGCTTTAGTAGAAGAACAACATTATAGTCTAGAAAATGCCTGGTATGCAGTCTGCGATAATAGCGAAGGAATTGCACGATATAGATGCTCGGATAATTTATTTGATCCTATTGGAGGATTTAAAGATTTAGGAAACGGATACAGCATTACTTTATGCGATAAAAAAGATGGGACTTTTATTTATTTTGGTGGAAGACCAGAAGACAAAGGTGATTATCGTCCTTTAATAAATACGCTTAAGATTGAACCTAGAAACACTGCGTTAACTACAGCTTTTGGTTGGGTTGTTACAGAAGTATAAGGAAATTTGCCATAAACACAAGGAGACTTCGCTTGAAGTCTCTTTGTGTTTGTAGCATAAAATATTAATAAATTACTATATCCCCCATAATTACACTTTCTTATAATAAAATTTTAAATTTACTTCATTTGCTCCATAGTATTTTAATATTCTTTGCATCCTTTTATTTTCATCACCAGTCGCACACGATATTATTTTTATATCTCTATTTTCTTCTCTTAATTTTCCTATTAGTTTAAAGAATACACCATATTTCCTATATTCTTCTTCAACAAACATTTGGGAAATCCATAAAACTTCTCCATCATTAGCCCAATAAAAGTAAGAATATAGAATCATTCCTACTGGTCTATTATCTAATTCAGCAACTAAACAATGAAATTTAGGATTATCACAAAAATAATCTTTATCAATATTTTGTTCTAAACCATTAGTCTGCTCAGTGTCATTAACATTGTTTATTACATTATTAGCATGTACTATAAATTCTTTATGTCTCTTATTAGCACACATTATTTTTATACTATTCATATTCTTTAACCTCTAAAATTTGTTTTCTAATTACTTTACAAACTCATAATTATCAGTTGGCAATTTTGCACCGCTTCTTTTACTGCATTACTATTGCATTAAAATTGATAACATAAAATCCTAGAAAGTTTAGAATATAAGCAATCTAGGATTTTTACATTTGGTGCCCTAACTAGACACGTTTGCGAAACCGTTAGGGCAAAAAATATCTATTTTCAACTCTTAAATATAGTCCTATCAATAGTTTGCAAGTATTATTTCTGCAAACTTGTTTTTTGACTATATTTAATGTAACATAAAATAATAAATTTTACAATAGATAGTTAAGAATTTTTAGACAAAAAAGAAACCCCTTTTGGGGAAAAGAATAATTTCTTTTTTAAAACATGTTATTCGTCTTTGTGGAAGAAGTCTATACCAATTCCGAACCAGCATCCCATTGCAAAGAACGAACCTGCAACAAATGCATCTTCGTACCATGTACTAGAGTTTCGAAAGAAACACTCCAATATCGCTATGCAGATTCCCGCTGAAAGACCAAACGTTAAAGATACCACAAGCCGTTTTACATATTTCATCCTGATTACCTCCAAAATTTTTAATATTGTGTATTGGTATACTGCAAACACGAGGCTTATTGTACCGAGCCAAAAGGCTAGTATGAATTTATTATATACCATTTTACATAAAATTGCAAGTATATTGCCCGTTTTTTAGAATCATCAAATATCATTATTTATTTTTTAAACTTTTCTTATTTTCTTTTTCTAATTGTTTCAAACTCTTTTTAGGTGTAGGTAATTCTTCTGGCATAGTACCACCATTTTTTACAATTACTTCTCTTATATTTTTGCCAATATTATAATGAGTTTTATTTGCTTCTTTTTCACTACAAATATTATCTTTTTTTAATCTTGATTCGGTTTGGGTAATACGAAAAAGATTTGCTGCAAGTTCTTCACTTCCCATATTATCTAATATATCTTCTCTATATCTTAATCCTTTTCTTTTAGCAATGTCATCAGCAGTTTCTCCATTATATAAGCCTTTATAACCT
>JAAVZQ010000082.1 GCA_022791735.1 Clostridia bacterium | reverse complement strand
ATGCAAATGATGGACAAGGCATGAAACAAGTTACTTCAAAAATTGAAGAAGTGATGAAAGAAGAAATAGAGAGAGAAGCTAAAAAGGGGAGAACAGGGAAAACAATAAGAGCGTTAGTACTTCGGAATTCCAAATGTACGGCAAATCTTCTTTTATAAACAGAATATCTAAAAAGAGTTCACTAAAAGTACGGAAATAAGCCAGGTGTAACTGTAAAAAAACAATGGATACGTTTAAGTAATAATATAGAGCTTTTAGATACTCCAGGTGTTCTTTGGCCTAAATTTGAAAGTAGAGAAGTAGCGCTAAACTTAGCTTTTACTGGAACAATTAAAGAAGAAATAATAGATAAAGAAGAAGTGGCATTTTATTTAGTAAAGTATTTAGCCAAAAATCATTTAGGAAAACTTTGCCAAAAATATAAATTGCAAGAGGAAGAAGTAAAAAATTTAATAGAGAACTCAGAAGATGAAAATGAATGGATTTTAGAAATAATAGAGATGATTGGAAAATCAAGAGGGGCACTTGCTAGTGGTGGCAAAATAGATATGAAAAAAACATCAAATCTTATTCTTCAAGATTTTAGGGAGGGTAGAACCCGGCAAAATCACACTAGAAGTTGCAAAAGTTTAAATTTAGATAAAAGATATTGCTTTTCAGATATATTTAAGGAGGTGATGAAAATATGGATGAAAAACGTGTAAATGAAATGTCGCCATTAACATGGGCGTATATTGGAGATGCTGTATTTGAAATATACATAAGAGAAGGATTAGTAGAAAGTACAAAACTAAAACCGCATAAATTGCATTTGGAGAGTATAAAACATGTAAAAGCATCAGCACAAGCAGAAACTCTAAAGCAAATAGAGGAAGAACTTACAGATGAAGAAAAGGAAATTGTAAGAAGAACGAGGAATACAAAAAATCATCATTTGCCTAAAAATGCAAATGTAAATGATTATATGTATGCAACGGCTTTTGAAGGATTGATAGGCTATTTATATTTAAGCCGGAAAAATAGAAAGGCTAAAAGAAATATTAGACCTTTCTGCTCCCGAATTGCATTAATATGTTCCTAGAAGCTTGATTTGCAAGTGAAAAAGCTTTATCTATAAAGTTTTTATTAATAGTTTTGGTATAAGCATACTCTTTTAGAAGAGTAGAAAAGAAAGCATCTCCTGCACCAGATGTGTCAACGGAATTTATAATTACATTAGGCTCTTTTGAGATAGAAATTATATTGCCATTTTCTCTATATAAAAATTCAGCACCTTTTTTTCCTTTGGTTATAACCAAAAATTCTAAATCAAGCATTTCAAAAAATTCTTCTGCTGTTTTTATATCTAGTCTTTCAAATAGTAAACTTAGAACATTGTCATTTAATTCAATATAGTCTGCAAATTTAAAAAAGTTTGTAATATATTGTTTAGTAAAATGCTCAAAAAATCTAATATGACCGTACATCAAGACATACTTTTTTGTGTTTCATGCTTTTTAAGAATTCCAAATTAATAGGTAAAAATTTATCTAATATGAGATATACTTGGTTAGTTTGCAAATCGTCAGGCAAGGTTTTAGGTAAATTATCAGAGAAATTCATAGTGTAAGACATATCTATTGGGGAATACCAAGAATGAATAACAGAGTTGTCGCCAAGTTTTGAATTAGGCACAATAATATTCATAATATTAGTTTTTTTATCTTCTACAAATATATTAGATACATCTACACCGGCACATTTTAAAGAGTTAGCCGCAATTCTGCCTTCTTCATCATTTCCGAGAAGTACCAAAAGCATAACATTTTTCACCCATAAGGGCTAAGTTATATAAATCGTTCCAATTACAGCCTCCACCGTCTTCTTTAATTAAATTCAAATTTTCATCATATATTTTGTCTAAAATAATATCGCCATGTGATATAAATATTTTATCCACAAACAAAACCTCCCGAAATCAATTATACGTTACAATTATACATAAATTTTGCAAAAAATTCAACACATAGTTTGAAAAATCATTATGTATATGATATAATTTATAAGGTATAATTTTTGTAATAAAAGAGGTAGTAAAACATGAAAAAGAAAATATTAGATGATGTAACACGTCAAAGAATACTAAAAAATTATACAAATGAAAAATCACTTGTAACAGTACAAGCGAGAAGAATAGAAAATCATTCAGATGAACTAGCTCAAATTTTGGATCAATATGCAGAAGAAATTGGACCAGTATTAGAAGAATATAATAAAACAAGTTCTAGAAAAACAATGATGTTAATGCAAAATAGAGCTTCATCAGTTAGAACTCAAAATAGAAGGATACACCAAGATATGGTAGAAGGGATTGCAGTAGAGTGTGCAAAAAAGCTTGGACTAAATGTAGGATTGACAAGACTTATCGCAAGAAATCATGATATAGGGCATACTTTTTCAGGACATTGTGGAGAAAATTGGATATCAGATGTAAAGGCAAGATACGGACTTGGTGTTTTTACACATAATAGTGTTGGACCAAAGGAGTTAATATATAGACATAGAATTTATGACGAAATAATGGAAAGAATACAATTTTATAATCCAACTATTGGAGCAGGAACATTAGATAGGCTAAGAAAAGGGTTATGGCTGATATTTGATGGCATGAATTCACATAATGGAGAGCTTTCAGAATTAGAGTTTAGACCAAATTTAGGAAAAACAGAAAAAGATTTTGAAGAAGAAATGATGGGATGCCATACAGAAAAAGGCTTTGATAGAAAAATAGTTCCAGCTACAATTGAGGGATGCTTGCTTAGAAACTGTGATAAAATCGCATATACTCCATTTGATATGGTTGATGGACTTAATGAAGGAATAATTGATGGGATAGGTGGAGAGTATGTAGATGTATTAACTAGCCTTGGTATATCAAAAGAAGAGATAAATGAGGCAAATGTAAGAAGACAGTATGAAAAAATTGCAAGAAAATTGCAAATAATATTTGCTAGGTCTTTAATTGAACATAGTTCAAAAAGTGTGATAACAATGGAACCAAATGTATGTAGATTAATGCATGAGATGAGAAACATAAACAATAGAGAAGTAGTAAACTTCCAATTGATACAAGAGGATGGGGCTACATATCCAAAGGCAATAGATATTTTAGCAAATGGATTTGCAGAGTTAATTCAAACAGGAATTGGATTTAACAGTCTAAGATATATGAGCGAAAAGCTAGAGCTTGCAAGACAAGTAATTACAAGATATCAAGGAACGCAATATGAAGATTTTGCGGTATATATTGCAGGAACAACACCTGAAATGTATAATTTTAATTCAAAAATGATAGAGAGGATTGCAGAACAAAATGGAGAAGAGTTATCAGACCAAGAATATAAACGCAGAATGGCATTAGAATTTGGACTAAATTATATGGCAACTTTAAGTGATGAAGAATTTATGAATTTAATGGTAACACACGGATTGGTAGCAGATGGAGAGAAAAAATCACTAACTAGAAGTTATAGAGAACTAGGAAGAGCAAGATTGATGAAAGAACAATCTGTGCATGAAAATTGGAAAAAAATATCAGCAGAGCAGGCAGCGGAAACTGCAAAAATGGGAAGCGCTGGACACAATGCACCAGGAGAAGATGACGAGGAAACAAGATAAAAGCGAATAGAAAAAGGAGAGAATAAAATACAAATGCAAAAAAAACAAGATTTTATCAGAAATTTTAGTATAATTGCACATATAGACCATGGTAAATCTACACTTGCAGATAGATTGATAGAAATGACAGGTGTACTT
>JAAVZQ010000143.1 GCA_022791735.1 Clostridia bacterium | reverse complement strand
GGTGTGTTTACCCCTTTTGCTTCATCATAACTTCCATCTTGTGTTGGTGTATCTGGTGTTGCTGTTGGTCTTGGGGTACTATTCCCTCCTATATCATATTCCTCTATTCTTTTTACTATTTCTTGTATACTTCCATCCAAATCATTAAATGCTATTTGTTCTTTGTTTTGTGCATCTGCATAATTTACCGCTCCATCTACAGCCGTGTCTATTATTCCACTATTAAATGCTGCATTGATTGTCACTGCTGCTAGTATCACTAGCACTATTATTGTGATTATTAACGCTACTAGTGTAATACCCTTTTCTTGTTTTACATTTTGCCATTTCTTCATCGCTTTTTATTCCTCCTTTGTTTCTTATTTATCCGGTATTTATTATACCTTCATTATCTTATATTAAATATTAATGACTATTAAACAGTTATTTTGCAAGTCACAATATCATGTGTATTAACTATATATCAACATTAGTTTTTGGTGTTAATTTCGCATTCAAACAGTTGCACTTTTCTTTGACAAAAAACGTTAGTAAGGATTTTATTTCTCCTTATCTAACGTTTTTTCTACATATATTTTATATAAAATACTATATAATAGAAGCTATTTTTTATCGTAATTCTTGTTTTCCGCTCAAGTGTAAGGTTTTATCGATTTTCTATATAATAATTTCTAGAACATAGAATTATTGTACAAATTATAGTATTGATTGTTTGAAACAGATGCATTAGAAATTGTAACAAACTTTATAGAATAAATATCTGCATATATTGTAGTGTTGCTTTCTAAAGCTCTAAGTAATATATAACTTGCTCCTACATCTTGTAAAATTCCAATCCTATCTACTAAGTTATTAGTTCCTATTAAAAACTCTACTCTCACTAATTTACCAATTTGTTGTCTTAAAAATGCTGGTGTATATATATTATTAGTTAGAATTTCTGGTGAATTTACATTAGTCGTTACTTGATTTGGTGTTTGTCTTTTGTTTAATGTCTGATTATCTTCCATAAGAAATCTCCTTTTATAAAATTTAAGTATCTGCATACGATGCAGTTGGTCTGTAAAAACAATGTTCTCCTAATCTAGTATGAAATGTACCAGAACCATTAGATGGAAATGTACTACTACAACTAGGTTTGAACGGGTTAAGGTACCACAGACATTCTCCAACTTCATTTAGTTTGTTTCCTGCCATTGCCCAATCAGCTATATTATAATGTTCTTCTGTTGGTACCATATTATATATATTTTGCGGATTGTATCTTCCTAAAAGAGTATCCGTTGCACAATCAAATTGTCTTGCTTGAAATATGATGTTTCTAATACTTCCGCCTTGTGAAATCCTAGAATACTCTCCTTCTGAAGAATTTACTCTATTCATTATGACAGAAGCAACTGCTTTCATTCCATTTTCTCCTTCTCCCCCTGCTTCACATTGCACAATTCTTGCTATCAATTCTCTGTCAGAATATGCCATAAATAAATTCATTCCTTCCCTGCCTTTGCTATTATTTTCATTTGTTAATTTTCAAAACTGCTTTGCACTATCTTTTGTTTGATATTATGTCTACAAAAGCACGAATTATTTTTTGTCTTAATCACTCTATATATTTTATGAAAAAAATATAAATTGAGTGATTAAGTATTTTTGTCAAATTAGCTATTTCTTTTTTGGGAAATATTGGAAAAAGCGCAAGAAACAATATGGTAAAAATTGGAAATGCATAAATTTTGTTATGGAGAAATTTAAAATATGTAACTGGAAAAATTTGGAAAGTCGCAAATACTAGGCTGGTAAAAAATGGAAAGCCAAAGTCGATACAATGGAATAAATTGGTAATAACTCCGTTAATTATATGGTAAAAAATGGTAAAATTTATATGTAACTAAACAGTAAAGTTAAACCAAAAAAATGGCAAAAACGTGCCGGGGGACAAGGCCGGCAACGAAAATTTGAGCGAAGCTGCGGGCGTGAATACGCAGTTAAATAGGGCACCAGTGTTTAGTCGGTATACCATCAGGTATTGCAAAAGAAAACACAAATGATACCATAATTGTAACAGCAATAGCAACCGATACAGACGAAAATGATATGTTGACATATACGTTGTGGTATGGAACTTCAGCAGATAATATCACTACACAAGGAAAAAGCTCTGTACCAACAAAACCAGGAGAAAGTGTATCGATAGAACAAAATGAGGGATTAGGCAATGATACGATGTATTATTTCAAAGTAATAGTAACAGATGGAACGGATGAAGTTACTTCGAAAGAATGTAATGAGAGCACGTATTGTAAGGGAGAGTATTGTAGTGGAGGTGGATATAGTTACCCTACTTGCACTGGGTGTAGTGGTACAGGAAGAGTAACTTGTACTACGTGTCGGAGGTACAGGAAAAAAATATAGCTCTAAATCATATACTTGTTCACAGTGCTCTGGGTATGGAAATATTTGTCCAAAAGGAGGAAGTTGGTCGTCCGAGCAGAGCGACACTGACTCGCGCGGCATCACGTGTCCCGATTGCGGTGTCGATTTCTATGAGTCAGGGACTAAGGCACGTTGCACCGTGTGTGATGAAAACATTGGTCTTAAAGGTTACTGTAGGTATGATCATATATATTTTAGCTTGATGAATAACGTGCGTCATACTAATTGCCCCAAATGTTTAGGCAAAGGGTATTATAAATTAGAAAGCAACTGTACTGCATGCAATAATGGTTTGAGTACGTGTTTAGTTTGTGATGGAAAAGGCAATATTAAGGAAGAATACAATTGTGCACATAGTTTAGGTCCAGATCAATCCCATTATTATTGTGCCTCCACTTCGCATCATGGTAACAATGTAGCACAATATCATAAATAAAAATGAGATTTGTAAAAGAGCAATATATAAATAATGCCCCAAATTTGTATCTAATTAACTTTAAATGCAAATTTGGGATATTTATTTTATAGTCCTCTATTTAGTGCACAACAGTGTCAATAGATTTGTTAATTGAACATGTTACCTCACGACTATAGGGAATGACAAAGTTTATTTCGATAACATTACTGTATTTCGAAAGATTGTAAGCATCCTCTTAAACATATTATTAAAAGACTAGTGAAAATTGTTAACTTGAGCCCCATACTTTTCACAAAAATAGTGTGTGGTGTTAAGCCCATGAGAACATTCGCTTGATGTAAGCTCACCGTTTCCAGGACACGTGTTACAGTTTAGGTCACCTGTTCCTGAGCAAGACGGGCAGGTGATATTTGCCTCATGATTAATTGGGGAGCTTTGGTAAAATGTGAATGCTATAGATCCACAATTCCAGGAGAAAGTGTAACGATAGAACAAAACGAAGGATTAGGTAATGATACGATGTATTGGTTTAAAGTAGTGGTAACAGATGGAGTGGATAAGGTTACTTCAGATAAATGCAATGAGAGCACGTATTGTAAAGGAGAATATTGTGAAGGTGGATTATACTTACCGCACGTGTGCTGGATGTAGCGGAACAGGAAAAGTCAATTGTAGTGAGTGTACAAATGGAACAGTAATTTGTAGCATTTGTCGGTGGTAATGGTAAATATGGTACAGAAAAGCAGGTATGTCAAGGAAATGGTTCCTTGTCCAAATTTGATTTGCAGTTTCGCCTTGAAATAACTGGTGTTGGCAGATTTTAGATATGGAATTTTTCTAATATTTTGGAAAATCTCTTTTGTATATACTTAATTTCATTTTAGAAAAATTAAACTATATTACTAT
>JAAVZQ010000081.1 GCA_022791735.1 Clostridia bacterium | reverse complement strand
TTCAGTCCTTTGCTCTACCAACTGAGCTATCAAGGCAAATATTAAACAATAAAAATGGCGACCTGGAACGGGCTCGAACCGTCGACCTCTAGCGTGACAGGCTAGCGTTCTAACCAACTGAACTACCAGGCCGTATAAAAAAATGGTGGGCGCTATAGGGCTCGAACCTATGACCTCCTGCTTGTAAGGCAGATGCTCTCCCAGCTGAGCTAAGCGCCCATTTTCTCTCGGCGAAGTTTAGTATACTAAATTTATACAAATTTGTCAATACATTTTTCAAAATTTTTTAAATTTTTTCTAAATTTGTTACAATTCACAGCTAGTCAAACCTCAAAGTCCGCTCAGGGCAGCCATATTAGTAATTTCAAAGAATTCTCCTACACTTTAGAAAATGTCCTAAGCATAGCAAATTACCTTTTCTTTCATTATGAGCTTTTCTTGAAATTATTAATAACTACCAAACTAGCAGGACAAACGAAACTATAAAGCTGTGAATTGTAACTTCCTTTATTATTTCATTTTCTCTTTTATAACTTCCACCGCTTTGTTTAACTGTTCATCAATCTCTGGTGTTTTATAATCATACTCAACTTCATGATTTGGCTCTATACCAACTTTATTTATTTTACTTTTATTTGGAGTATAATACTCTGCTGCAGTAACCTTTAATGCTCCTCCATTTGCTAGATAAATAAGTTCCTGTATAACACCTTTTCCATAAGTTTTCTTTCCAACTATCTCTGCTTTTCCATTATCCTTTAATGCTCCAGCCAATATTTCAGATGCACTAGCAGTTGCTTCATTTGTAAGTACAACTATTGGCATATCAATCTCTTTATCCTTTTTAGCCTTTGAAATTTCCTCTTTTCCATCTTTATCAATTCTTATTAGCATAGTTTGATTTTTATCACACATCATATCAGCAATATCTAGTGCATCATCAACTAATCCCCCTCCATTGCTTCTTAAATCGATTATAAGCGATTTAATTCCTTTGTCTGCTAATTCATTGTATTGTTCTTGAAAATCCTTTGCACAGCCTTCATCGAATGTTGTAATCGAAATATATCCTATATTATCTTCAATCACTTTACCATCAACATAATTTATATGCACATCATCTCTCATAACTGTTACATCAAAAATCTCTTCTCCTCTTTTGATTGTCAAAGTTATATTTGTACCTTTTTCACCTTTTATATAGCTTGAAAGTTTATCAAGTTCATCTGCAACATACTCCTTACCGTCTGCTTTTAAAACCTCATCTCCTGCTTGAATACCTGCTTTTTCAGCTGGTGATCCTTTCATAGGCGCAACAATATCCACCTTGCCAGTTTCCAAATTTCCTCTTAAATACACACCTATTCCAACAAAATTACCAATAGTTTCTGCCTTAAAATCCTCTAGTTCCTCTTTTGTGTAATATACCGTATATACATCTCCTATTGACGAAACAAGCCCTTTAAGTGCTCCATCTATCATTTCATCTTCATTTACTTCACCAATATATTTTTCATCTAGCAATTCAGTAATTGTAGCAAGGAGTATATCTAACTTCTTTGTAGTCGAATTATTTGTAGGCACTCCTCCATTTTGAATTATACTCTTTATAGAACCATTATACATGAAAACTGTAGTCACCATAAAAGTAATTAGTGCTACTACAACAATAAGCATAATCGTTCTATATATCGTCTGTTTTTTGTTTTTTTCCATAAACTCCTCTTTTCTCCCTAATTATAGTCTATTTATAATTAGCAATAAATATTACAATTCACTTAAAGCGGACAAAGCACTAAATACTCTTTGTCCGCCAAGTAGAACTATATTTATGTATTATTTTGATAAATATTTTCCAGGATCTACATATTTGCCATGATCGATTACACTGAAATGTACATGGTATCCAGTAGACCATCCAGCTGAACCAACTGCACCTATAGTCTGTCCTTTAGATACTGTTTGTCCTACATTAACACTTATTGAAGCACAGTGTCCATATAATGTTTGAAGATTTCCTCCATGATCTATTATTAAATAGTTTCCATATCCTCCACCACAATTACATTTTGTTTTATATGTTTTAGGATAATCATGTGAACATGCTCTTACTACTTTTCTAACTGTCCCTGCTTCTGATGCAACTAGTGGTGTATTATGTGGAGCAGCTATATCATATCCATTGTGATTAGCAGTTCCAACTCCACCTGTTGCAGCTGAACCTCTATATCCAAAATATGAAGATATTCTACCTACACCACCACCTACAGGCCATAAAATTTTTCCGCCAGTATATGGTCCTCCATTTCCCATAGATGCTCTAATTTCCTCTAGTATTTGATCTTCTACTTTTTTCAAATCCTTATTAAACTGTTCAATCTCTTTTTGAAGTGCTTGTTCTTCTGCACTTAGTTGTGATACATATTTATTCTTTTTAATTCTATTAGCTTTTAATGCCATCTCTTCATTTTCTAATTGCTTATGTTTTTCTGCTACTTCACTCTGTTTCTTTTCTACTTCTGCTTTAGTATTTGAAATCTTTTTCTGCTCTTCTTTTATATCATCCATCATTTTTGAATCTAACTCTGCCATTTTTTCCATTATATGATATCTAGATATAAAATCTGTCAAGTTCTTTGAATTTAATAATACATCTAAATATGAAACATTGCCTCTTTTTTGTTGAGCAGCCAATCTTTTTAATAATTTATCATGCTTCTCCTCATATTCTGCTTCTGATGTTTTTAAATCTTCTGATAATTTATCTACTTCTGCATTTAAAGTATCTAATTCTTCCTTTATTTGCTCTACTTCATATTCTTTTTCTGTTATTTGGTCATTTAATTTATCTAATTCTGATTTTGCTTGATTAATCTCGTTTTTTATTTCATTTTGTTCTTCCTTAGCATTAGTTATATTGCTTTGTATTTGATTCTTTTTATCATTTAAGCTTGAAGCAAATGTAATAACTGGTATAACAAGCAATAAAGTTGTTATAATTATACTAACGAGTTTCTTTTGCATAATAATCTCCTCCTAATTATACCTCTAAATATTTTCTCATTGATATAGAGCTTCCAACAATACCTATTCCAGCTCCTAATCCAATGTATGTCATAATCAACAATTTGAATAAATCTCTAAATGTATATAACTTTAAGTTCAATTTTTGGAAAGTATTTGTTTCGATTATTCCCTGTGTAACTGCATTATATATAAATCCTACGATCAAAATTGTAATTAATGCAGATATAAGTCCTATAATAATACCTTCCACAATAAATGGCCATCTAATAAAACTATTTGTTGCTCCAACATATTTCATAATTGAAATTTCTTTTCTTCTTGCATGAACTGTAAGTTTTATTGTATTTGTAATTATAAAAATTGATATAAATACAAGTATCACTAAGATTGCAAAAGTTACCATTCTAATCCCTTTTGTTATATTCACTAAACTTTCAATAGTCTCATTACTACTTTCAATAGTTTCTACTTTATCAATTTTTCTTATTTGATCTTGAACCTGACTATTTAACTCTAGGTCTGTCAAAGTAACAAGGAATGAATCTTGAAAATAGTATTCTGCACCCTCTAGTACCCCTGCATCTTCTCCTAAAAGTTCTTTTTGTTCATTCATATATTCTGTCCTTGATATGTACTTTACCATATTAGTTCCATTTATTGACCTTATTTCTGTTTCTATTTGTGATATGTCTGTCGCTGTAACATCATAATCCAAGAAAACCCTTATTCCTTGCTCTTCTTCAACTTGTCCTGCTACATAGTTTATATTTTCACCTAATACAAAGAAAAGCCCAAACATAAACATTGACATACACATTATAGTTAAAGCAGCCCAAGTAGACTTCTTATTTTTTAATAAATTGCTAAATCCTTCACTTATTAAATAACCTACAATATTATATTTCACTGTTATAACCACCCTTTTTATCATCTCTTACAATGTTGCTTTTTTCAATTTGTATAACTCTTTTCTTCATTTTATCTACTATATCCTTTGCATGTGTTGCAACAATTACAGTAGTGCCTCTCATATTAATTTCATTAAGCAAATTCATAATTTCCCAAGCTGTATCTGGATCTAAGTTTCCGAGTAGGCTCGTCCGCAATTAACATAGAAGGATTATTCACCAAAGAACGAGCTAAAGCTACTCTTTGTTGTTCTCCTCCTGATAATTCATGTGGATACATTTTTGCTTTTCCACTTAAGCCAACAAGTGATAATACCATTGGTACTTGTCTTCTTATGTGCCTTTTGGTTGCCTTAACAATATACATTGCATAAGCAACATTATCATAAACTGTTTTATCTGGTAATAATCTAAAGTCTTGGAACACCACACCCATACTTCTTCTAAGATATGGTACTCTACTTCTCTTTAAAAAAGTAGTATCTTTACCGATTTATAATAATATTTCCAGAAGAAGGTTCTTCCTCTTTTAATATAAGTTTTATCAATGTAGATTTACCTGAACCAGAACTGCCTACTAGAAAAGCAAATTCTCCTTTTTCTATGATAAAGTTGGCATTATTTACAGCCTCTACGCCAGTAGAATATACTTTACTTACATTTCTAAATTCTATCATTTTCTATCTCATTCCTTCTTTGTTAAAAACAAATTTTATCTATTAATATCATACCAATAAATTAAAATTATTGCAATAGCTTTTTTTGATAAAATAGGAGATTTTTTCTTAAAAAAACTATAAAATTTGCTGTTTTCAATAGGTTTTGCAATCGGCGTTCACAAAAAATTTACAATTATATTTCTACTGCTCCTATTATTCCTGCATAATTACCGCATTTTAGCTGTCACAATTTGTGGAATTTCCTTATTATATGTCATATCATTTGTACTTAATTCATCTATAAGTTTTGGAAGCAAAATATCTTTGTAATGTACAAATCCACCACCTAAACAAATAGCTTCTGGCTCAAATATATTTATATAATTTGTAATTCCTAAGCTCAAATCCTTTATATACTCATTCACTATTGGTTTTACAGCTTCTATTTCTTTATTTAGCACATCATAAATTTCTTGCCCAATATAATCTTTTAGCCCTAACTTTTTTGCAATCTTATCCTTAAAATTTCTCATAGAAGCATAAGCCTCAAAACAACCATAATTGCCACAAGTACACTTGCTACCATTCTCCTTAATTATTACATGTCCGAAGCTCAAACCCTGGATTTCTCTTTGGCATTAACAAGTTCCCATCTAAGAAAACTGCACCACCAATTCCTGTACCAAGACACATAAAAACCGCATCATCATAAGACTTCAAGCTTCCATATATTTTCTCACAAATTGCAGCACACTTTGCATCATTATTTAAAGAAATATTTTCTATATTAAAATGCTTTTTCAAAACCCCTGTGATATCAAAATTGGCAATTCCAAGATTTTCAGCTCTAACCATAACACCATCTTTATTCTTTCCTGGAACTGCTAACCCTATCCTCTCTATTTCCTTTATACTTATTCTATTTTTTGTCAAAATCTTACTAATATACTCTATCATTGTATTTTCTATTACTTCACAAATTCTATCTCTTTCCTCTTGCAAAAAATCTCTTTCTCTTATATCAATAATCTTGTCATTATCCACCAAACCAACCGCAATATGGCTTCCACCTATATCTATTCCAATTTTCATATATTTTTACCTTTCCTTTTCTATAAAGCTTAACTTGTTCAAACAAGAATTGGTATATTACTAGGCGTGTTCAGACGAGTGTCATGGAGTCGTACTGATATACGTTGACGTGACCTCATCTGAGCAACAATGCAAGATACTGATTATTGTTTGAACTTTATAGCATTACGTGCCAACTCATCACAACGATTATTAAACTCATTATCCGCATGCCCTTTAACTTTAATAAACTTCACACTATGAATACTCGTAAGCTTGTCTAATTCTTCCCAAAGCTCCCTATTTTTTACTTCATCTTTACTAGAATTCTTCCATCCATTTTTCTTCCAACCATCTATCCATTTTTGATTAAACGCATTTACCACATATGCACTATCACTGTATACTTCAACCTCGCATGGATACTTCAAAAGCTTTAACCCCTCTATAACAGCTGTTATCTCCATCACATTATTTGTAGTATCTCTTTTTCCACCAGAAATCTCTTTTTTTACATCATCACACATAAGAATTGTCCCCCAGCCTCCGTGGGCCAGGGTTTCCTGAACATGCACCATCAGTATATATTATTACTTTTTTCATAATTCCCCTCTACTAATTCGCTATAATTCTGTTTCAATTCACAGCTTATATAAACTTAAAGTCCGCGCAGAGTAGTTCTATTAATAATTATCAAGAATACTCCTACACTCTAGAAAATGTTTGAGCATAGCGAGTTACATTTTCTTGTAGTGGTGAGGTTTTCTTGTAATTATTAATAACTACTCGTTTGCAGGACAAACAATATCTAAAGCTGTGAATAGTAATATAATTCTAGCCTTATCAATATATTTTTTTGTAAAAGCATTGAATTTTTTTGCTATTTGTGATATTATATCAATAAATGTTTTTATTGTAAAGAAGAATATTGTAAGAATGGAGGTTTTTAT
>JAAVZQ010000169.1 GCA_022791735.1 Clostridia bacterium | reverse complement strand
TTTGTACCTTTACTAGAAAGTACTTTTCCATTTTTTGTTGTGTTTCCATATTTAATATCTATATTATAAGGAGGAGATGTTACAATAAGATCTATGCTCTTATCTGGAATTTCTGACATGTCCTCACTTGACTTAAAAAAGATTTTGTTTAACTCCATTGCTTTGTCATCCTTTCGAATAGAATTATAACATATTTTAAATAAGGGGTCAATAGTTTTTGATTAAAATATTAATTTTTTCAAATAAACTAAAAAATAAATTTAAAGTATAATTAAGAAATTATAAAAAAGGCGTCCTATTCTAGGACACCTTCATACTATTTACACTAAATCATTCATTGTATAAAGCCCATTTGGTTTATCTGCGATAAACTTTAAAGCCTTAACCGCACCTTCTGCAAAAACAGTTCTAGAATAAGAAGTGTGTTTTATTTCAAAAGTATCATTTGGTCCAAAAAATTGTACCACATGCTCGCCAACAATATTTCCGCCACGGATTGAAGTAAAACCAATCTCATTAGCTTCCCTTTTTTGGGACAAATCATGCCTGTTATATACATATTTCATCTTACCGCCAAGAGCATCATTTATGCTATTCGCAAGAAGGAGCGCAGTACCACTTGGGGCGTCCACTTTATTTCTATGATGTGTTTCTGTTATCTCAATATCAGAGTCTGCAAAAAGAGGTGCAATCTGAGCGACCAATTTGCACATAAGATTTATATCAAATGACATATTTGCTGACCTAAAAACAGGAAGACGTTTGCTATAATCTTCTAAGATTTTCTCTTGCTCACGATTAAATCCAGTAGTTGCAATAACAATTGGGATATGCTTATCATCTGCGAACTTTAGTATTTCTAAAGTTGCATGAACATGTGAAAAATCCACAATCACATCTGGTATTTCTTTTATCTTAGATATATCATCATAAACAGGTACATCTCCGAATACAGTTAGCCTCTTGTCCAAAACCTGCTATAAACTTCAAATTTTCATCTTTTTCTATACAAGAGATAATTTCTTTTCCCATCCTTCCAGATGCACCACTAACTAATACATTCATTTTTTTCTATTCCTTTCTAAAGTTATAATTCTGCTTCAAAAAGAATTGTACTTTTGGCTAGGCGTACAAGTGAGATATTCCATGAGGTGTACTGGTGTACATTGATTGCTGAGGCTGTTAAGGCTTTGCCTGTTACAGCGTCAGTATGCAGAGCTGGAATTCTCACGAAGTACAACAACGCCAAAATGCAATTATTTTTGAAGTATTTTAATGTTTGAAATGTCTCATCCCTGTAAATATCATAGCAATTCCATATTCATTGCATTTATCAATAGAATCCTGGTCACGAATAGAACCACCAGGTTGAACAATTGCGGTAATACCTGCTTCATGTGCAGCTTCTACACAATCAGCAAAAGGGAAGAATGCATCAGATGCAAGAATAGCACCTTGTGTTACATTATCGCCAATAAGTTCTTTTGAATGTTCAACACATTGCTTAACAGCCCAAATTCTATTAACTTGTCCGAGGACCAATTCCGATTGTTTGCTTATCTTTTGCTAAAACAATACCATTAGACTTAGCAAATTTTACAACCTTAAG
>JAAVZQ010000080.1 GCA_022791735.1 Clostridia bacterium | reverse complement strand
TCTAACCTACATTTCTAATTTTACGCTAATTCTAAAACTCTTATTCTTTTAAGATTTCTAAGTTTTCCTTTATACACTGGTTCAACATTCGATATATGTATAAAATCTTCTGGTCTTATTATAGTTGGCAAATTTATATCTATATCTGACTTTTCCATTACATATTTTATAAACTCTGCACAATAAAAATAGTATCTTCTTCTTATCCTTTTATTTATTACAGTTAAAAATAACCCCAATATATTAAACTTATATTTCTCTTTCTCCGCCATAAATTTATTAATTTCCATTACTATTTTGTCATATTGTTCATCTGTTACCTTAAATCTAACAACCAACGCATCTGTATTTTTAAACCTTTTGAACGTTCCTTCTTGTACTCCTTCTTTCACAAATCCACCTATAAACGGATTATATGGATTTAATCTTCCAAAAGAATACATTTCATTAAGATCTTTATCTAAAGCAATTGAAACATGCGAATAACGCTTTCTCGTATAGATTCTTATAATTCTTGCTAGAAATGTACCCGTATATGTTAATACAAAATAGATATTTCTCATCTTTTCACCTACAATTCAGACATAAAAATCCCCCGCCTTAGCCGTAGATGTTAGAAATTTTATGGACCTGTATATATACAGGTGGGTGCTTACCTAAATATTCCTGGGTTTCTTACTACAATCTCAGTGTAAGCTTACACGCCATATTCAGAGCTCAGCTCCCATTTCCATTGCTTTGTAGGTTCTAAAATTTCCTTCCTGTACGCACTACGCAGGGATTAAATATTTAATTGTTATGTTATATATATTGTATCATATATTTTATAATTTTTCAAGTATTTTTACAGCATTTTTTGTGTCAAAATTCTACTTTTTATATTACATTTTCATCTGGTGTAGCAACTACATTTTCATCTGGTGTATTTATTACATTTTGAACTGGATCCTCACTTGCATCTGGAGATACCGCCTCAGAAGGACTTGGTTCTGTTTCATTATCACTATTTTCTTCCTCCTCATCATATCCACCTATTTGCTTTTTCATTGCATTAATCATATCCATCGCATTATATATAGCTCCATTTAGTTGCCATTTCATATAATAAGTAGTCTCTCCGCCACTTGTGATTGAATATATATCCTCACATCCTAAAGGAATAAGTAAATCTCCTTTTGTACTTATACCGCCAAAAAGTCCATCCTTTTGTACTACTATAACTCCACTTTCACCTATGATTGCTGCATCATTCATTAACCTGTCTGTCCTTTGCATTTCGCACCCAACTTTTTCAAATTCCATATCTGTTATCTTTTTGCCATTTATATCAAACAATGTCCATCTATCAGCTACACAAGCAGGTATTACAGCATCATACAAAACATATTGGTTTGCAATTTTATCATTTTGGAACTTAGTAGTATTTATACCAATAGTATCATACTCTATGTGTATAACCAATTTTTCCTCTGAATCCACTATTCCATACTTATTATTACTTTTAACCAAATAATATCCAAGTTTATTATCTAGTACTTTTATCTCATCATATTGCACATTTATTTTTGTTTCACCTGTGCTGTATGCAATTCCAACTTTGTTACTTGCATTTGTTATTACAAACTCTTGTGATGCCTCTAAAAATTTTATATCATTATATCTTGGTCCAATTATTTCCCTATTTGTATTTATATCTCTTACTCCAGTTTTCCCTGTCGTTTCCTTAGAACCGACTATCATTCCATATATTAATGCTTTTTGATTATTAAAATCCTCACTTAAAGCATCATATTGATAATTTGCAATATTAGTAGTATAATATTTTACCAAATATGGAAGTGTTTGTATTGTTATATTATTCTTTTGAATATCATACTGTAAAACGCAGTTAAAGCCCTTCATAAAGCCCTCTGCACTTACATATAATTTACCTTCTGTTTCTACAACTGGAGCCCCTAATTGTATATTCACATAATCTTCATTACTATCAGGTGGCACTTTACTAATCGTCTTAGAATTTAAGAAAAATGACGTTGTTTCCTTTCCTTCCTTTTCCTCAACATACATTTTAGTTGTATCTTCTGAATTAACTTTATACTCTCCATTATGTGCCTCATATCCAACTAGCGGTGCTACATCCGAAATAGAAACATACACATTTCCATTCACATCAAGTAAAAAAGTACTCTCATTAAACGCTACACTTTGTCCATCAATTATAACAGACATCTTTTTACCTTTCATACTTGAAATTAGCATAACGATTGTAATAACTATTATAGTTGTAATAACTATCAAAATTCCTATTATCATCATTAGCTTATTATGTGGTTTGCTCTCTTTTTGATTTATAAATCCATCATCTTGTTCTATTTTCATGTAAACCCCCCCTATTTAAACTTTGTATCCGTATTTTTTATAAAATTCATTTCTAAATGTAAGTAAATTATCATTCTCTATTTCTATTCTAACTCTTTCCATAAGTTTAGTCAAGAATTTTAAGTTATGAAGTGATAACAATCTAATACCCAATATTTCATTTGTCTTTACTAAATGTCTTATATATGCTCTTGTGTAATTTCTACATGTATAGCAATCACACTCTTCATCTAATGGACTGAAATCTCTTTCATAAGTTTGATTTCTAACTACCAATTTTCCGATTGTGAGTTAAAGCCGTTCCATGCCTTGCAATTCTTGTAGGTAAGACACAATCACACATATCTATTCCCCTTAATACTGCCTCTATTAAATAGTCTGGTGAACCTACTCCCATTAAATATCTTGGTTTATTCTCTGGCAAAAATTTAGTCGTGTATTCTAAAACATCACACATCATATCTTTTGGCTCCCCAACACTTAATCCTCCTACTGCATACCCTTGGAAATCCATTTCTACTAAATCTTTTGCTGACTTTTCTCTTAAATCTTTAAACATTCCACCTTGAACGATACCAAATAGTCCTTGTCTTTCTGTGTCTTTATGTGCGTTTTTACATCTTTCAGCCCACCTTGTCGTTCTTTCCATCGAATCTTTTGTATACTCATATGTTGCAGGATAACCAACGCATTCATCAAATGCCATTATAATATCTGCACCAAGTGAATTTTCTATTTCCATTACTTTTTCTGGTGAAAAGAAATGCTTACTTCCATCTAAATGAGAGGTAAATTCTACTCCCTCTTCTTGTATAGTTCTTAAATCACTTAAACTAAATACTTGAAATCCACCACAATCTGTAAGTATAGGTCTATCCCAATTCATAAATTTATGAAGACCGCCTGCTTCTTCAACTAATTTATGCCCTGGTCTTAAATATAAGTGATAAGTATTTGAAAGTATTATTTGTGCCTCTACTTCTTCTTTTAATTCCTCTGGTGTCATAGACTTTACAGTGGCTTGCGTTCCAACTGGCATAAATATTGGTGTTTGAATATCTCCATGAGGTGTATGTATCACTCCTCTTCTTGCTCCTGTTTGTGTACATTTATGTAAAAGCTCATATTCTATTGCATTTTTACTCATTTACTTCTCCTCCATCTCTAACTACTGCTTCTTCTTTCTCAACTTTTAGCTCTGATGCACAATGAGAACATTTTATAGCCTTATGTGGTATCTCTGATAAGCAATATGGACAAACTTTGGTCGTAGGCTCTACAAGCTTTGGTGTTTCATTATCACCTAGCTTTTTATCACCTATTCTTCTTCTCATACTTTTCATTGCCTCTTTATTTAGTTCTTCAAGCTTTTTATTTATTTTATTAATATATTTTAATGCTAAAAATATCGAAATTGCAATAACAAAAAAATTAATAATTGCATTTACAAAAGAACCTATTCCTATCTCTGCAGCTCCATTTGCAATTACTATCTTCCAATCTGAATAATCAATATTTCCTGTAAAAATTGCGGTTAGTGGCATAATTATATCATTTACAAGAGAATTCACAATTTTTTGAAAAGCTCCACCTATAACTACACCTATTGCTAAATCAAATGCATTTCCTTTCATAGCAAACTCTTTAAATTCTTTTATAATTGACATATTTGTTCTCCTCCTATGGTCAAAAGGGACGGAGCTTTTTGACCACCTCTTGACCAAAAAAGCGCCACGCTTACGCGCTAGCGCTTTTTTAATTAATTTTCTTCTGGGTAAACACTTACCTTCTTCTTATCTTTTCCTAATCTCTCAAATTTAACAATTCCATTAACTAATGCATATAAAGTATCATCGCTTCCAATACCTACATTAGTACCTGGATGTATTTTTGTTCCTCTTTGTCTCATTAGGATATTTCCAGCTAGAACGAATTGTCCATCAGCTCTTTTTACCCCAAGACGCTTAGATTCACTATCTCTACCGTTCTTAACACTACCTTGCCCTTTTTTATGTGCCATGGTATTCTCTCCTTCCTACAATTAATATGTTCCTAGAAATTATACTTCTTCTTTTTTAGCTGCTGGCTTCTTTTCTGCTTTTTCTGGTTTCTCAGTTTTTTCAGCCTTCTCTGTCTTCTCAGCTGCAACTTTTATAGATGTAATCTCTACTTTTGTGTATGGTTGTCTATGTCCTTGTTTTCTTCTATAATTCTTTTTAGCTTTATATTTGAAAACAATTATCTTCTTAGCTTTACCATGTGCCACTACTTTTCCTTCTACTTTGGCACCTTTTACATAAGGAGCTCCAACTTCTACTTTTTTACCTTCATCTGATATTAGGATAACCTTGTCAAACTTAACTGTTTTTCCTTCTTCAGCATCTAGTTTTTCAAAGAATACTACGTCTCCTTTTGATACCTTATATTGCTTTCCACAAGCTTCAATTATTGCATACATCGCTTGAAAAGCACCTCCTTTTTTTGTATACTCGCTAACCTTTAAATTTAGGTACCTAAACTTAATTAGGCTTTATGAACCTTGCCTTATGCGGTTACAGATAAATATTGTAACATAAAATATTATCCATGTCAACATTTTTATCTAATTTTCTTCACGCATTCTCACTTTGATTCTATTCCACACATCATTTGTTTTTAAATACTCCTTATAATGCTTTTGCACATTCTCATCATATTTTTCAAATTCCCCAAGTAAACTTAAGAAATTATTATTTGGGAAAATTTTATCTATGTTATCTACACTATCTCTTAATTTTTCCTTTGCAATCTCTATATCTTTTAAATATGTATTCCTCTGCATTATATACATTAAAAGTGGTTTGTATTTTATCCAGCCAAGAGAAGCTTTTAAAAATCTTTCTCCTACATCTGCATCTAATTCAGGTTTTTCAAATTGCTTTGGAAATTTTCCTCTTGCTATTCCTGTATATTGTAAAAAACTATCATGGAAATGATAAGTTGGAACTTGTACAACTTGTGCTTCTGCAAGTAATGTACAAAAGAAAGTATCTTCTCCTCTTGCATAAGGTGGATTATAAAAAGCAGGAATTTTATCAATATGTGTTAAATTCAAACATAACCCTGAACCATAAAGCCACTCTTTTAGTCCTACATGTTTTAATACTATCTTATCTTTTCCTTCTGTTATATCTGTTTCAGCAAATTTTATACCATTGTCTCGGCTCATGCTTTCTTTTACTTTATCCCAAGAAATGGCTTCATTACTAACAGCCTCTATGTATTCTTTAAATTGCTTTTCATCTACTCCGTTTTCTCCAAATTCCATACATGGTACAGGAGACATAAGACCGCACCTATGTCCTACAGTAACATCTGCATATTTAATAACATCTAAATGTTCTAATATATTATTTTGCTTTTTCCAAATGATATTTCCATCTTCTCCTTTTACATTAGCATAAGGGTATTCATCATCATCCCAAAATAATAAATAATCCATTTTTCTTTTTAAAGCAAAATACATTATGGCATTTCTAGCTCTTGCATAACCAGTACCTAGAATTAGGTCTACTTCATTTTTACTTAAGTTATATCTTGATTTAAGAATTTTCTTTTCCTCTTCTATGTCTTCTGGTGTAATATATTTTATATGTATTTTCTTGTATACATCATCTTTTAATGTATAGAATTCTTCTCTTTTTGTGTGTTGATATTCCAAATCATATAATATAAAAATTGTAAGGTGAACCTCTTCTTCATATCCTTTTAATTGCCCTACCATATCTTTATAACAATTATTAATAATATTACAAATATTAGTTCTTCCTGTTAAAAAACCGATTCCAAATTCTATTGGTTTTGCCATGTTTTATTCATTCCTTTACCATTATTTTATGTTATCCTAGTCTCTTTTTCTTTCTCCTAACCTAATTTCTAGGTTATTATAGCATACAGAAAAATTTTTTGCAAGTTTTTAAGTTTTATTTAAGAATTATATTGAATTTATTTATTTTTTGATATATGATATATATACATTTTACAAAGGAGGAAGTTTTATGGCAAAAGATGTCACAAAAAATGAAGCAAAAGCTACTAAAAAGGACGAAAAAATGAAGAAAGAAAAGGTAGTAAAATCTAAGACTACTACAAAAAAAGCTACTTCAGCTAAAACTAAAGCTGAGGCTAAAAAAACTGTGACAAAAAAGGGCGAAACTAAATCTACAAAAAAAGAAACTGTAAAAAAAGAGCCTAAAGCTAAAAAAGCTACTATAACGAAAAAAACTACTGAAACTAAAGTTGCTACTACTAAAACTAAAACAGCTTCAAAAACTTCTACTGCCAAAAAGAAAACTACTCCTACAAAAGCAAAAGCTAAAATTGAAACAAGTAGCAAATCTACAGCTAAACCAATGCTTGCAGAATATTATGACTTACCTTACAGATATAATCAAACAATCGTTAAAATCCTTGCACAAACACCTACAACTTTATTTGTATATTGGGATATTTCAGATGAAGATAGAAATTCATTAATTAATTTGCATGGAGAAAACTTTTTTAGTGAAACAAGGCCTGTTTTAGTTGTGCATAACATTACACATAACTATACCTTTGAAATTGAAATAAATGATTTTGCAAATAGTTGGTATATTAGAACTGGGGAACCAAATTCAGATTATATTATAGAACTTGGTAGAAGATCAAATATAAATAACAATGAATACATATATATAAACTCATCTAATGAAATGGCATCTCCTAACGACCATATCCTATTTGAAAATATAGACTTAGGAAATGTCTTATTTAAAAATGTAAAAACTTCTAAGCATTCTTTTAAAGACTTTGGCGACTTGAAATTTATAAATGATATAGATAAATTATATGGCAATATATATGATGTATATAGTGCTTTATATGATGATGAATTATTAAATGAACTTACAAACCCATCTTCTGGTGAGTTTTATTTAAAGAAATAGAAAGAGGAAGACTAATGAAAAATAACGAAAAAGGATACGTCAGTTTTGTTTTACACGCACACTTACCTTTTGTGCACCACCCAGAAAGCGAAAATTATTTAGAAGAAGAATGGCTTTTTGAAGCAACTTCTGAAACATATATACCTTTACTTACAAATTTTAAAAAACTAGAGGAGGAAAAAGTAGACTTTAGAATAACTATGTCACTTACTCCCCCTCTTCTTTCTATGCTTGCGAGTCCACTTTTACAAGAAAGATATATAAAATACTTAAATAAACACATTGAACTTTGTGAAAAAGAAGTTATTAGAACACAAGATAATGAAAGACTAAATAGATTATCAAAATATTATTTAGATAGATATACTTCTGACTTACATATTTTTAGAGACGTATATAATTGCAATATAATAGAAGGGTTCAAACACTTCCAAGATATTGGTGTCTTAGAAATAATTACATGTGGTGCAACACATCGGTTACTTCCCTCTTATGTATGTAAATGAAAAAGCAGTAAGAGCACAAATTGCAGTTGGTGTACAAACTTATGAAAAATATTTAGGAAGAAAACCTCGCGGGATTTGGCTTCCTGAATGTGGTTATGTGCCCGAAGCCGATAAATACTTGAAAGAATTTGGTATAGAATACATTATTACAGAATCACATGGCATTTTATATGCTAGTCCTACACCTGTTTATGGTACTTTTGCTCCTATCGTTTCTCCAGAAGGCATCATCGCTTTTGGACGTGATTTAGAATCTTCAAGACAAGTTTGGAGTTCTGTTTGTGGCTATCCAGGAGACTATAACTATCGTGAATTTTATAGAGATATTGGTTATGATGCAGACTATGAATACATCAAACCATATATAACACATGATGGTGTTAGAGTAAATACTGGCATAAAATATCATAGAATAACTGGCAAAACGGAAGATAAAGATATATATGATGTACAGTGGGCTATGGACTCTGCAGAAAAACAAGCTGGACACTTCTTTGATTCTAGAAAAGCACAAATAGCAAACTTATCAAAACATATGCAAACTCCTCCTATTGTACTTTGCCCTTATGATGCAGAATTATTCGGCCATTGGTGGTATGAAGGACCATACTGGTTATATATATTATTTAAAAAAATTTATTATGATAATTGTAATTTTAAACTCATAACCCCTGGTGAATATATAGATAAATTCCCTGAAATGCAAGAAAGTACACCATGCCGTTCTAGTTGGGGAGCAAATGGATATAGTGAAGTTTGGCTCAATGAGCTTAATGACTATTCTTTCCGTCATCTACATAATGCTTCTGACAAAATGGTTGAACTTGCAAATACTTTTAAAAATGAAACGGATAATTTAAAAATTTCTGCCCTAAATCAGTGTGCACGTGAACTCTTACTTGCACAAAGTAGCGACTGGAACTTTATTATAACAAATGGAACTATGGTAGATTATGCTAAAAAACGTACAAAAGACCATATTGGTAGATTTAATAAATTATATTCGCAAATAAAAGAAAATACTATTGATAAGGATTTTTTGGAAGATATATCAGAAAAAGATGACATCTTCCCTGATATTGATTATAAAATATATATGTAGTTTATTAATACAAGTTGCAAAAAGACTTCTTTTGAATAAGATAATGTATAACCTTAAATTTTTGAGGTATACTATTAAAAATATTTAAAAGGAGGTCTTTTTTTGTGAAGTCGCTATGTATAAAGACAAATAACGAAGATATACTTAATTTTTTAAATGATAGCCTTCTTAAATTAGACCTTAATGATATATATATATCAAGAGCTGAATTTAAAGTATATAAGAATATCATCGTTCACTATGTAGGAGAAGACTTTTCGCGTTTCCACGATAATCTTTCTTCTATTATTAGTAATTGTGTAATTAATTTCTATGAAAAAAAATTATTAAAAAGAATTCTTGAATACAATTATTTCTATTTTGATGGTTCTGAAAAAAAAGACATTTTAGAAGTCGCTGAAGACTTTATAGAAGAAGATTTGATTTCAAGAGAAGATAATTTTTATTCTATTTACTCGGCTGTATCTGATTATATAAAAGAAAATAAATCCCTTGTCTTAGAAGGATTTGTCAACTTTAGATTATATAACTATATGAAAAGCTTAGACTATATAATTGATTTTGCTGTAAATAAGTATATTACAGATAAAGAATATATGGAATTTATAAATATGCTAAAACTCTATGTCTCTTTTACACCACCCAAAATTTCTCTTATTCACTTAATCTTTTTGGGAAATGAATGCATTTTACTTGATAAAGATAAAAACTTTATCCCAATAACCGACGAAAACCTAAATGCCAAATATTTATCTGATATAACTTTCACACAAAATGATTATGCACTAAATACTCTACTAAATCTAACACCAAAAAAAATTACTATCCATTTGATAGATAAACATCCAGATGAGGTTATAAATACTATAAAACTTATATTCGAAGGTAGATGTACAGTTTGCTCTTCATGCGAACTTTGTACAATGTACAAAAAAATTGTGCGTTAAAAGAAGCAAAAACTCTAAGGCTCAAATTTTGCTTCCACTAAAGCACAATTTTTTACTAAGAAACTTAGTACATTCTAATAAATAAAAGCAGCTGAACAATTGTCCGGCTTTGTTTTCTATACTTTAATCTTGAAACTTAAATCTGCTAGACTACTGGTAAAAATCTTACTTCTTTAAATTAGACCAAACTTTTTATCAATTTCTTGCATATATTTATCATACTTTTTAAATTCTTTTTGCCTATAATAATCATAAATATCACCATATATATTTATAGTAGTTTGAATATTGCTATGACCTAATAATCTTTGCAAAACAGCTATCTCAACACCGGCTTCAATACACCTAGTCGCAAAAGTATGCCTTAACATATGAATATTTACTTCACTTATCTTGAACTTTACAATTTTTCCAGCCTTATTCCTTTGTCTTAACTCAACTACTTTTATTCCTGCGTTTTTACATATCCTTTTGAACGCTCCATTTACTTGATTGTTTTCATAAAATTTGCCATCCTCTCTAAAAAAAATCGCATTATATTTATTTGGTACCATTTCCCTTATTGCACCTCTAACTACACCCACTGACCTTTTTATAAGCTCTATTTTCCTTTTTCCCCTTTTAGTTTTAGTAGTTCTTCCCATAATGCTTTGACCATATCTATTTTTTGTTAGCGATTTATTCACATAGATTGTACCACGCCCTCTTTCGAAAGTAACATCGTGAGTAGTTAATGCCAAAACCTCCCCTATTCTCATACCCGTATATAATGCCAACAAAATAATATTATTATACTGATTTGGATGTGAACTAATATATGCTCTTAACTTGTATTCCTCTTTATTAGTAAAAGCGGATATATCTTTATCCTCTTTAAAACTCTTTGGTTGCTTTATTTTTTCATAACCTTCAAAAAAATTTTCCTTAACTAGTTTCTTGTACCTCGCATAGTCGAAAACCCTTTTTAGCAACCTATACTCTTTTCCTATTGTAGAATTAGCCTTTCTCCTTTCTCCTTCTAAAAACTCTTCAATTTGAGTTTTGGTAACATTTCGTATATGGATATTTGCAAATTTTTGAGAACAGCAAATCCTGATAGTTTGCATATTACGACTGTATGTATTTTCATTTACTGTTCCATCCCTCAGCTTGTCCTCTTCTATCTTTGTTGCAATAGTGAACATTGTGTTTGGATTAGAACTA
>JAAVZQ010000079.1 GCA_022791735.1 Clostridia bacterium | reverse complement strand
CAGTAAATTTGATAGATAAAGACCTTATATTAAAGCAAATAAATCTTGCTAAAGAGCAAAATGTAGATATAATTTGTGCAAGTATGCATTGGGGAGATGAATATAAACAAAAACAAAACAAAAAGCAAGAAGAACTTGCAGACTATTTATTCCAAAATGGTGTAGATATAATAATAGGAAATCATGCTCATGTAGTAGAACCAATGGAAAAAAGAAAAATTGCTTTAGAAGATGGTACAGAAAAAGAAGTATTTGTAGTATATGCATTAGGAAATTTCATATCAGGCCAAACTATTGAGCATACAAAGAGTACTGTAATATTAGATATGAATATTAGAAAAAATGGAGAAAATGGAAAAATAACAATAGATAGGATAAACTACATACCAGTATATTGTTATGATGAAAGCAAAAAAAATAGTAATAGATATGAATTATTAGATATAAGAGAAGAAATTGCTAAATATGAAAATAATAGTGAGGGTAAAGTAGAGACAAGCCTTTACCAAATTCTAAAATCGGAACTTGAAAATATAGAAAAAATACTTGGAAGTATTGCGGAAACAAGTAACGGATGAAATTTAAACATTTTGTTTTTTAGTTAAAATTTGTTTTTATGTCGAATAGCTTACAGTAGATGGTAATCTTAATAAAGATTATAATTTTAAGGAGGAATAAAAATGAAAAAAATTTATTCTAAAATTTTAGCTTGTATGCTAATAGCATTACTTGCAGTTTCTACAATATCAATGGTAATGCCAGTTAAAGCATCTACTGCATCAACACTATCATATTATGAAATGGGATTTTCATTTACAGGGGGGACAAGTGTAGCCAGAGGGTTTGATGGTACATTTTTAACAATTAGACTTATGGCAACTGCAGATAACGGAAGAAGTGAAAGAGTTACATTAAATGTATTTGTCACAAATACTGGTAAAACTCATACATATACTTTTGAAACAGATGGATTAACATATGAATTTAAAAATATATATTTAAGCCTTCAAGGTGGAAGTTCTGTACGTTTCGCATTTTCAGCAGATAATAAAGATGTTAAAATAAATATGAACATGGAGACAGGTAGCTAATATATAGAAAAATAGACTAGGCATAGTGCTAATATAGCATTATGCCTATTTTTTTGCTATCTTCATAAAATTTCTAGCTTGAAAAATTTTTTCTATTATGATAATATTATTTTCTAAATTAAAAAGCCAAAAATAAAAAATATTAGTACATAAAATAAATGTCTTATAGAAGAAAAAAGAGCATGTGCTTTAAGAAAGGAATAAGGTTAAATATGAAAGATATAGTAAAGATAATTGCAGAAGAGCTAGGGGTAAAAGATTTTCAAGTAGAAAATACAGTAAAATTAATTGATGAAGGAAACACTATTCCGTTTATTGCGAGATATAGAAAAGAAGCAACAGGTGGTCTTAGTGATGAAATTCTTAGAAATTTAGATGATAGATTAAATTACCTTAGAAATCTAGAAAAAAGAAAAGAAGAAATTACAAAATCAATTGAAGAACAAGGTAAAATGACAGAAGAGATACAAAAAGCAATTGAGAATGCAATGACTTTAGCAGAAGTAGAGGATATATATAGGCCATATAAGCAAAAGAAAAAGACAAGAGCAACTATTGCAAAAGCAAAAGGATTAGAGCCACTTAGTATTATTATAATGCTTCAGAGCGAAAAACAAGATATTTTCAAGATTGCAGAAAAATATATTAATCCTGAAAAAGAAGTAAATTCAGTAGAAGAAGCAATTGCAGGAGCACTTGATATTATTGCAGAAAATATATCAGATAATGCAAAATACAGAAAACAAATAAAGAGAATGTGTTATAGAGAAGGATATGTTGTAACTAAGGCAAGTGATGAAGAAAAACAAACAAATTATGAGATGTATTATGATTATAAAGAAAAAATAAATCAAATACCAAGCCACAGAATACTAGCGATAAATAGAGGAGAAAAAGAGGAAGCATTAAAAGTTAAATTAGATAAGCCAGAAGAAAAAATCATAGAATATATGGAAAAAGATATAATAATTCGGAAGAACACAATTTGAAGAAATGCTCAAAAATACAATACTAGATGCTTTTAAAAGACTAATAGAACCTTCAATTGATAGAGAGATAAGAAGTGACCTAACAGAAAAAGCAGAAGAACAAGCAATAAAGGTATTTGGAAAGAATGCAAAACAGCTTTTACTTGGTGCACCAATTAAAGGTAAAACAGTTATGGGGTTTGATCCAGCATATAGGACGGGGTGCAAAATAGCAGTAATAGACGAGACAGGAAAAGTGCTAGATATAGAAACTGTATACCCAACAGAGCCACAAAATGATGTAGAAGGCGCAAAAGAAAAATTATTAAAACTAATAAAAAAAGATGAAGTTGATATGATTGCAATAGGCAATGGAACAGCATCAAGAGAGTCAGAGATGTTTGTATCAGATATGATAAAAGTAGCGCCTAGAAGAGTAGAGTATGCAATAGTAAGTGAAGCAGGTGCTTCTGTTTATTCTGCATCAAAACTTGCGACTGAAGAATATCCAGATATTAATGTATCTATAAGAGGAGCAATATCAATTGCAAGAAGATTGCAAGATCCGCTAGCAGAGCTTGTAAAAATAGATCCAAAAGCAATTGGAGTTGGGCAATATCAACATGATGTAAACCAAAAGAGATTGAATGAAAGCTTGACAGGAGTAGTAGAGGATGCAGTAAATAAAGTTGGTGTAGATGTAAATATTGCAACACCTTCACTTTTATCATATATTGCGGGAATTAATTCAGGAATTGCCAAAAATATTGTAAAATATAGAGATGAAAATGGAAAATTTACAAGCCGACAACAATTATTAAAAGTACCAAAGCTACGGAAAAGCAGCTTATGAACAGTGCTCAGGATTTTTAAGAATAGTTGATGGAGAAAATGCTTTAGATATTACTGCAGTACACCCAGACAATTATGAACAAACAGAAAAACTATTGAAACAGTCTGGATTTAGTAAGGAAGATTTAAGAAAAAAAGAAAAATTACAAGAAATAAAAGAAAAACTAAAAACTATAGATATAAAGAAAACAGCAAAAGAATTAGAGATTGGAGAACTTACATTAAAAGACATTATAGATGAGCTTACTAAACCACGGAAGAGATCCAAGAGAAGAAATGCCAAAACCAATTTTAAGAAATGATGTATTAAAATTGGAAGATTTAACAGAAGGAATGGTACTAACAGGAACAGTAAGAAATGTAATAGATTTTGGTGCATTTATAGACATTGGAGTAAAGCATGATGGATTAGTCCATATATCAGAAATGAGCAATAAATTTATAAGACATCCATCAGAAATAGTATCAGTAGGTGATATTGTAAAAGTAAAAGTTATAAAAATTGATAGAGAAAGACAAAAAGT
>JAAVZQ010000078.1 GCA_022791735.1 Clostridia bacterium | reverse complement strand
ATGAAATAGCAGTTGTTACAATTGCACCTAATAAAATTATGCCATACAAATATTTATATCCTATACCAAGCATGCTTACTCCATATACTGTTGGAAGTTCTATTTTAGAAATATCCCCATTTATACTAAGCAAAATGATAAATATTATTATCGCAAGTAAAGCAATAATTATAGTACACAAAAAAGAAATTTTCAAAATATCACTATCTTTTTTTATATACTTTTTAATTGGAATTAATATAGCTGTAAGTGTTATCGAATTATAACTTGCATAAAGTATCGCATTTTTTAGCCACAAAGAATTAGTCTCTATTCTTTCCATTTCAAAATTAAAGTCTAGCATTTTTATCCCTAAGAAAAATAATATTACAATAATTGTTGGAATTAATATAGAATTTAGTACAACTATCCCTTTTATATTCTTGTTTAGCAGGATGTATGAAAAAAATGCCACAAATATTCCAGATATAATCTCATTTATACCTAGTTCTTGCTTAAAATATGCTATAAATCCTGCACACATTACAAAAAATGTAATAAGCAAAAATATATTTATAATAAAGTCCAAAATTAGCCTAAAACTGATATGCTTAGTTTCAAAGTTTCCCATAACCACATTGAAAAACTCATCATAACTATCTATGTCATACTTTTTAATAAGTTTAAGTGTTTTATATATAATTATTCCTATTAGCCCTGATGATATGAGCATTCCAAAAGCTCCATATATTCCATGTACAAAGAAAAAGCTATAAATTTCCTTTCCTGATGCAAATCCCGCACCAATTATCACACCAATTATTACAAAAACTGCACTAAGTATACCCATAAAAATAACCCCTCATATCCATTTATATGAGAGGTTTATCCTTTATATTATTGTTTTCTTCTTCTTAA
This sequence comes from Clostridia bacterium, assembly GCA_022791735.1. Taxonomy (GTDB): domain Bacteria; phylum Bacillota; class Clostridia; order TANB77; family CAG-508; genus JAAWPK01. The sequence continues at coordinate 3,451 of JAAVZQ010000078.1, read as the reverse complement.
CTGCCATACTGCAATTCCTACACCAATAATTAGTACTGGAAATCCAAATATTATATATTTTATAATTCTGTCCTGTGTTAATGTTGCAGTATACATAGTAGAATTTACAGTTTTTCTTATTGTGATTGGATCTTCAATCTCTGCTGCATATTGCACAGAATTTATAATTAAATCTTTATTTTGATAAAATGCTATTGCCGCTCTTGCTGAACTAGTTGAATATACTGCTGTATCAGCTGCAAAGGTGTTATTAGCATAAACAATAAGTTTTGATGATTTTCCTTCTTCTCCTACATATTTTTCTAATATTGCACCTACTACACTTGCTCCAACTGTTTCTCCGTCTACTGGTGTTCTACTTGTATTTTCTATATCAGTTCTAAAAAATGAATTTTCACTTGTAGTCAATATATCTGTCCTTACAACTCCTAAATCATCTATGTTATCTGCAAATTCAAGCTTACCTGTGTATAGAAGAAGCACTTGTTCAATTTTATCTGTTATACTTGTATTGTTAACTCGAGGGAATATTAAATTCGGACTTTCGTATAACATTTTTTCTTTGTCTTGCTCTGTTACAATTCCATCTTGTCTTATATTTACACCATACATATCTAATATAGATTTTACATTAGGCATTTCTTCTTTTGCAGAATATGGATCATTTAGCCATAGTATATTTTTACCCTTTTCTATATATGCTTTTATTGCATTTGTCTCTTTTTCAGTAAAATCTTTTTTTGGAGAAGCAATCATTAGTACTTTGCAATCTTCTGGTACATCTCCAGCTGATAACAAATCTAAAGTCTTTAATTCATAATTTTCAAGTTCTAGATATGTTGAAAAATAGAACATTAAAGATTTTGTATTTATTTCTTCATGTCCTGTTAGTGCATATACTGGTGTAATCTGTCCAATAGATGATACACTAATTATTCCACTTGTCATTCTTTGTTCTGTTATATCTACCTCTTGCCCTGCTATACTATCATACGAATAGAAATCATTTGTTGTATACATTTTGCTCTTTTCTCCATTTACAATAATTATTGTAAAATATCCAGCTTCAACATTGTATTTAGATGCTAGGTCAGGTCTATCTTGCACTTTTACTACTTCTACACTTATATTTTCATTTATTCTTTCATATTGTTTTATTAAATCAACCAATATCGCTTGTTCATCAAAATCAAACATATAAATTTGGATTTTATCGCTTTCTGGTAAAGCTTGTATCCTTTCCTTTGTCTCTTCTGATAGGGTATATAATTGGTTTTTAGTAAGGTCTATATCTTTAGGATCTATATTTGATACAAGTATATTTATTCCTATAAATAGAGCTACAATTATAGCAATAAGTATAATGGTTTTGCCTGTATCTCTAAGCCATTTTGATTTTAAAATATCTATTATTTTACTAATCTTTTTCACAACTTATTTTCACCTCTTTATTTCAAATTCTTTTTTCTCTGTAATATAATTATTGTAAGCACTGTAAATAGTACTGTTATTGAAACTAGTCCTACTGTATCAGTAATTGAGATAATACCCTGTGGGTATTTTTGGAAGAAATTTATTGGTGATAACATTGCAAAACCACTTGACAAATTTGGTAAAAACCAAGTAGCCAGCAAAAGAATTACTGTTGTAATTCCTGCTATTATTTGATTTTCTGTTAGGCTAGACATAAATCCTCCAAATGAAATATATGCTCCTGCAAGTAAGATAAATCCAATTAACACAGTTATTGTTTCTGCTACCTGAGTAATTCCTCCGTTAAATGAGCAAAGTATCACATAATATATCATTGAAAATACTTCTGTAATTAGTATAACAACAAGCGCTGCTAAAAATTTCCCAATTACTATACTTGTTATGCTCTTTGATGAGGTAAATAATAATACCTCTGTACCATTTTTTCTTTCTCCTGCAAACATTCCCATAGTTAATAGTGCTACTGTGAATGTCAAAAGTTCTGATGTTGAATAGAATAGTCCTGAAAATTCTACACTTCCATAACTTAATACAAAAAGGTAAAAGAATATGCTAGATAAAAGCATAAATGCTCCTATAAATACATACCCAATTGGAGAATAGAAGTAATTTTTAACTTCTTTTTTTATAATTGCCCACATTATTTTTTACCTCCTTTTTTATTATCTTTTTGCTTTTTGTGTTCATTTTCCTTATTTTCTTCTTGAGTTGTCTTTTGCTTTTGTTTATCAATGAGCTTTATAAATGCCTCTTCTAATGTTGCATCTTCTTTTTTTAACTCGAAAATTGTTATATTATTTTTTGAAAATCCTTCTGAAACTTCTTTTCTTATATCTATTTCTCCCTTTGGAGTTATACTATATTGTTTAGTTCCATCAGGAAGTTTTCTTATTAAATTTATTGATTTTACATTTGGTAATTTTCTTGCTATATCTTCTACATTTTCTGAAGTCTCTTCTATTGTAACTAAAAGTGAATTTTCTGTTTTCACATTGTTTTCAAGGTTTTCTGGAGTATCAATTGCTACTATTTCCCCTTTGTTCATGATGATAACTTTCTCACAAATTTGGTTCACCTCTGATAATATGTGTGAACTTAAAATTACAGTGTGATTTTTACCTAAAGATTTTATAAGCTCTCTAATTTGCATAACTTGCTTTGGATCAAGTCCAACTGTTGGCTCATCAAGAACTAATACTTTAGGATCGCCTATAAGTGCTCCTGCTAAACTAACACGTTGCTTATATCCTCTAGAAAGATTTCTAATTAATTTGTTTTGCACATCTTCTATGTTTACTTGTTTTAAAACCTTAGTAGTTTCTTCTTTTCTTGTTTTACTTGAAATACCTTTAAGCTCTGCCATATAGCTTACAAATTCTCTTGGTGTTAAGTCATTATATAATGGAGTTGTCTCTGGCATATATCCAATTTCTCTTTTGGCATATTTTGCTTTTTTGCTTACATCAAAGCCATTAATTTCAATACTTCCTGAACTTGACTCTATAAATCCAGTTATCATGTTCATTGTTGTAGTTTTCCCTGCTCCATTTGGCCCTAAAAATCCGAATTATCTCTCCATCATTTATAGTAAAGCTTATGTTATTTACGGCTACATAATCACCATATTTTTTAGTAACATTCTCTACCTTAATCAAACCCTTTTCCTCCTATCTAAACTCTAGAGATTATCTCTTGACATCTCTATCTTCTTAATTTAAAATCATAATTATATTATCACTTGAAAAATAGAATTGCAACATTTTCACATAAAATTTACATTTTCCTTTACGGAAGGTCATAATTCGCGGTAAATACGTTGTGAAATATGCATAAAAATGGTCAGCATTTATTTTTCAAAAATAGTTGACATTTGCTTGGTTTTATGATATTATTATTTAGCATTATTTCTGGGTCAGTAGCTCAGCTGGATAGAGCACGGGCCTTCTAAGCCCGGGGT
>JAAVZQ010000077.1 GCA_022791735.1 Clostridia bacterium | reverse complement strand
TCCTATTATTGAGCTTCCTCGTATCTCATTTCCTACAAGTGTACCTGCTTGTATGTATTCTGTTGCATAATATACATTGTCATTCCCAGAAATTGTCCCTTTTTTTAAAAAACTGTTTCTTGCTGCAAAGTTCTTTTGCAAGTTATCTAATGTTTCTATTACATAATCATAGTCATCTGTTAAAGGAACAAGCAGTACTGATGATGTATTAAAAATACTTATTCCAAACCTTTCTCCTTTTAAACTTCCAACTACTTTCTTAAGATTATTTACTAACTCCTCATTTAGTTCATTTACAGAATCTGATACATCCATACATAAAATTATATCTCTGCTATACTGTGGATTTTCACTTGCATCAATAGTACATGGTCTTGCAAGAAGTAGTAGTGACATAACCATTGAAATAATGCACAATATTTTTATTGTACTTGTTAGTTTTTTGTATTTTTTCATAACTTCTTGATAATATGGCATTTCTTTTACAAATTGTGTGTTTGCAACCTTTTTTCCATTTTCATATGTACTTTTCTTTTTTAGATTCACAAATATTAATATAATTAGAAACAAAATTCCCACAATCAAGACAAATGGGTACATTAATTCCATTTTTCTATTACCTTTCTGGTTTTATCAATTGATAGTTTTATATTTCCTAAGAATTGTCTTGCAAATTCTGGCTTATAGTATTCCTGTATTAATTCATAAAGTATAGGCATATTTATCTTTTTTATCTCTTTTAAGGTATAATTCTGCACTTTTATGTTTGTAACTTCATAAACAAAATATCTAATTATGGTGCTTAGTTTTTGGTATGCTTCTCTTGAATTTACTTTATTTTCTTCTACTTCTTTTGATAGCTTGTCTAAATCTTTCAAATATTTTTTCTGTATTTCTTTTTTGTCTTTTGAATTAACTTCTTTGATTTCTATCTCTTCTTTTTGCTTTTTCTTGCTTTTTTTCAATGCAAAATAAATCGTCATCCCTAGAATGAAAATTGCCAAAATTACTAATAAAATTATTTCAAATACAAATGAATTTTGCAAAGCAACTGATATTTGCATAATAATCCTTTCTTAAAGCCAACTGCTAATTATTTTGCAACCCTGTGTCTTTCTAATAAAGATATAATTCGTGTTACAATTTCTTTTTCTTCTGAAATACTTTCTACTTGCACATTATATTTTTTAAGCTTTTCTGTACATTTTGCATATGTTTCTTCTTTCATTTTTCGTTCAAGCTCATAAAGTTTTTTATCATTTAATAAAATACTGGGTATATATAAATCACTTTCTATATCATAGGCTTTATCTCCTGTCATATATGCATCATTTATACTCAAAAACAGCATATCGTTTGCACAAGTTATTTGTCTTACAGTGCTTTCTTCTATGCTGTCAAGCCCTTCTAAATCTGTTATCACAAATATTATCATTTTTCTTTTCATTTTTTTGCTTATATATTCAAGTGTTTGTCCCAAATATGATTTTTGTGTCTGTTCTACATCTTTTTCATATGTCAAAAGTGCCTGTTCTATACTTCCTAGTCCTGTTTTGAATGTAGAAAATTGCATATCATCTTCTTTATTATAAATCATACCGAGTATAATCTTTATTATTATTTGCAATATAAAAAATTGTACCTGCTGTCATAATTGCTATATTAGATTTTTTCTCTCCGCTTCTCTGTGTCTGCAAGCATCTTTTTACCTGTATCTATGACTATTAATATATTATGGCTTTTCTCTGCTCTATACTCCCTCACAAATGTTTTAGGACTTCTTGCAGATGCTCTCCAATCTATGTCTTTTATATTGTCTCCAAAAGTATATTCTCTTAGGTCTTCAAAATTTGAACTTCTTCCCTTAAATATTGAGCTATATGTACCGTTCTAACAAGTTACTTGATTTTTTGTTTGATGATATCATAATATTTGCTTTTATCTTAGATATATTTTTCATTATCATGGCGTTACTACCTCTTTAAATATAGCATCTATTATTTTCTCTACTGGAATTTCGTCGGCAATTGCTGCATAATTTAATTCTATTCTATGTCTTAATACATTATATTTCAGTGCCTTTATATCATCTGGTGTTACATAATTTCTACCTTTGATAAGTGCCATTGCTTTTGATGCCTCCATAAATGCAATTGCTCCTCTTGTACTTGCTCCTAGGCTTATGTATTTTGCTAAATTTGGTGATATTACTTTGTCTGCTTTTCTTGTTGCCTGAATAATGTTTATAATATATTTTTTCACTTCATTATCTATATATACTCTTTTTCTCATTTCTTGTAAATATCTAATATCGTTTAAATCCAAAACTGGTTTATTATCTATAAATACATCATTTTCTATTCTGCTTAATACTTCTAGTTCTTCTTCTAAATTTGGATAATCTAGTTTTTCTTTAAGTAAAAATCTATCTAACTGTGCTTCTGCAAGTAGATATGTTCCTTCTTGCTCTATTGGGTTTTGTGTTGCAATTACCATAAATACCTCTGGCATTTTGTAGATTTCTCCGCCTATTGTTGTTTGTTTTTCTTGCATAGCTTCTAGCATTGCACTTTGTGTTTTTGCACTTGATCTATTTATTTCGTCTAATAAAACAAAATTCGCATATACTGGTCCTAATTTTGTTTCAAATGTATTGTTTGATTGATTAAAAATCTGTGTTCCTATAATATCGCTTGGAAGTAAATCTGGTGTACACTGTATTCTTGAAAATTTGCCCGATACTGCATCTGTTATTACTTTGGCAGCTGTTGTTTTTGCAAGCCCTGGAACTGATTCTAAAAGGATATGCCCATTTGTCATTAATGTAACAAGCATAGATATTCCAAGATCTTTTTGTCCTACTATTCTTTCACCATAATATGTCCATAGTGTTTTTATTATCTCACTTGTTTTTGTAAGTTCTTCATCTGATATATTTCTTGTATTTTCCATAATTCTTATCATTCCTTTATACTTTTATAATATAATTATATTTTATATTAGGGCTTTTGTCTAGCTCTTCTTATCAAATTTACACATATCCTTAATTTTTATAATCTCCATTTTGCACATATCCAAACTTTTTTAGCAAAAGACGCACATTTTAAAATGCACGTCTTCTTATTATATATTCATTTTAATCCATTATTAAGCTGGGACATCACTTCTAGCTGCATCTAATTTTTTTATTGTAGCGATTTTTATTTTTAGATAACTGATTAATATTATTATGATTAATAAAAATACTGCTGCAACTATTGTTAATATGTATATCCATGTTTGTTCTTTTGCTGTATCTTGTACTTTTGAAAATTGGATATCGCTTTTTATTTTTGTATAATCATTTTCCTCTAATGTATTTGTAGCTTTTGGAGTTGTTACTGCTCCTATTACATTAGAGGTAGGAGTTGGTGTAGTCTCCTCTTGGCTTACTGGTGTCTGCTCTGGTGTAGCTTGCACAGGTGTAGCATTATTTGTATTTGATGGTACAAGCACTGTTCCTACTGGTCTTGGAGTGGGTGGTATTCTATTTGTTGTGCTACTACTACCACCATTATTTACTGTTGGATTACTAGTTGGCACTACTGTTGGTCTTGGTATTGGCGTTGGCACTGGATTATTTGTAGGTGTTGGATTTGCTGTTGGTCTAACAGTCGGTGTAGGCCTAGGTGTAGGTACTGTAGTAGGCACCGGCGTTGGGCTAGCAGTTGGTATAGGAATTTGAGTTGGTGTTGGAATTATTTGTTCTTTTATATTAACTATATTACTATAATCTGAAACCTTTATTAGCCCACCCATGTTAGATGCTTCTAGTCTAGATAAGCTTATGCGTGTATTCCCTACTTTATTTGCTCTAAAAGTAAATTGTATAATAGTTCCATTTGTTATTGGATCTGCTCTATCTACTGAAAATTTATTAGCATTTGGATTATATGAAACATATCCTCCTGATGCAACTGGATTTCCAACCATTGTAAGTACATCTTTGTCATAATTGATATATCCACCAAGCGCATATATTCCGGCTATTTCCTTGTATATTTATACTAATTGTGAAGTTTTTACCTTGTACCGCTTCTTGCGAAACTATATTTACACTACAATTATTTGCATATACTTTATTTGAGAAACATATACTAATCATAAGTACAGAAATCGTTAGCATTAAGACTGTTTTTTTGATTACATTCATTTTTTGTCTCCTTTTGCTTTATAATTTTACTCTTGATTAAATGTTTCATTTGTATATAATTGTCTTATAAGAACGAGGTCATTTACTGTAATTCTTCCGTCTATGTCATCGATATCTGATGCTCTTAAGTTTGCTCCTGATAAAGTTATTAGTTCCACACAATGCCATCTAATTCTCATTATATCATTTACATCTACAACTCCATTCCCATTATTATCTCCTGTAACTACTAATGTATATCCCATTCCACCTGCTTGCATTATTGTTCCAGTTGTTACATATCCCTCTTCTGAAAGATTTGTAAATACTAAGTCTGGATATTCTGTTATGTTCTTTTTGAATTCTTGAACTGTTGTTTTTGCAGGTATTCTTGAGATATATCCTTCTTTTATTTTATATACATTAGATGTAATTTCAGATGGTAAAGGCATTATACCAATATCTATATATGTATCTTCTGCATTTATAATAGTTCCTATAATTTCTGTCCCGTTTAATCTTGCATTAGATCCTTCTATGTTCTTTAATGCTATTCTTACTTTGTCTTTGTTTGTACTTTTATTGATTTGGAATTTAATTTTAAATATATTGTATGGCTCCTCTTCTTTGATAGTTGGATTGCTTTCACGTTCTATGCAGAATTTGCCCGTTTCTTGATTATATGATTTATCTGTTATTTCCCAATCCTTTAGAGGTATTATTCCTCCAACCATTGTTAAATCTTCTTTTGAGTATTCTAAATTTCCTGTTATTGCAGATATTCTATTTTGCACATTTTCTAGGTTGTCCATTCTTACAATAATTTCAAATTCATATCCAGGATATAGCTCTTTATCTGTTTTAACTTGTTCTATAATTACGTCAAAACTTGGTTCATTTTCTTTTATCAATACTGGATATTCTATTTTGTAATCTGTATTATCTATTTTTTCTACTTTTATATGAGTTTTTTTCATATTTCTACCATCTGAAAGTAGATACTCTGAATTTATCGTTTCTGCTGCTCCTGCTGTAAATAATTCGTCTAACATACAATCTACTGCATACCAATCTTCTCCGATTTGTACATAATTCCAAGCATGTGAAGCTATTTTATCTCCTTGCTTATATGTTCCATTTATAATAATATTTTGTATTCCTAGTCTATCTAGAAGCACTTTAAATGTTCTTGTATATCCAAATGATGAACCTTCGTGTCTTACAAGTACTCCATAAGGTGTATTTATATGAGGTCTATTATCTGTCTTTTTACCATCTATAATTGTGTTTGTTGCTGTATTTTGTGTTTTATATTCTGCTATTTTAATTATCTCATCATGTGCATATTTTACGACTTCCTTACTATATACTTCATCTGTTTTTGTTCCTTGTGTAGGCTTATTTCCAATAATCTTGTTTACTTCATTATCAAAATCATTAATTACAGTATCTATATCCATTATGTCATTTACTTCATCTTTTTCGCTATAATCCATTACAATATTTTCTGTGTAATAACTTTTTCCATCTACTGTTCCTATGTATGCATAATATTTTGCTGTTGTTCCTTGTCCTTGTGTATCTACTCTAATTGTAATTTTTTCAAAATCTACATAGTAAATTTCAGGATAATCTGCTGAAAATGCGTATTTAGCAATATTCATTGCTGTTTGTAATTCAAAATTGTCTTCTAATGAATAATTTCCTAATTGTGATTGACTAAAGTTATCTGTAACTTCATATTCCTCATCAATTTTTGACCACTCAATTTCTTTTAATACTTCATAAATTGTTGTAGCTGTTTTTGATATATCATCTGTTCTATTTGATATTTGGTCATAATGCCATCTTTTCTTATTAACTTCTTCCGTAGGAACTTCTACATTTGATTTATTTGTTATAGCATAGCTAATTACTACAAAATTCGACAAAATTGCTACGGCTATTAGTAATATAGCTATTATTTTCTTCAATTTCATAAACATCCTTCTCCTTTTTAACCTTCCGCTAGGTTTTAGGTTTTTTCACGTTTGTATTATATCACAGATTACCATAATTAGGCAATATATATTTGAAATATTTTATGTAATTTTGCCACAATTCACATCCAATTAAACCTAAAGTCCGCGTAGGGTAATTATCTATAATTTTTAAGGAACACCGCGTAAGCAACCAAACGAGCTTTGCGAGTGCGAAATGGAATAACCAACATTATAAGCTACGCAGTAGCGTACATTTGGAGGTTACGACACCAAGGTGTTCGAAAAAAATTATAGATAATTACCTTGCATGGACAGACGATATTTTAAGCTGTGAATTATAATTACACAAAATAGACAACCCGAAGGTTGCCTATTCTATAAAATATTTAACTTGTTTATTTTCTAACTAATTTCATCTCTACAAAGAAGAATATTGCTACTGCAACAGTTACTGCTCCACCAAATACTAGTACTGTTCCAAATGTTCCTTCTCCTGTTTGTGGTAATTTATTAACTGGAGTAGGTGTTGGCTTTGCTGTTGGTATTGTACTTGGCTGTGTTGTTGGCACTGGACTTCCTGTTGGAGTAGGTGTTGGGTTAGATGTTGGAGTAGGTGTTGGAGTTGGGGTTGATGTAGATGCTGCTACAATTTTTATATCTGTTTTAACCAAATCCTTTTTCACTGGAGTTGTTCCATCTGCAACCATTACATCTCTTAATTCTATTGTTAAGTCCTGTTTTGCATTTTCTTTTGGTTTAAATGTCATTGTAAACATTGTTTCATTACTTTTGCTAACTCCACTTCTAACAATTGCTATAATTCCTTCTTCACTATTGAAAGAAGAGCCATCCACTGGTGTTTCCCATTTATTTTTTCCTTCAAACTTCACTAACTCTAAACTGTCTTTGTCATATTTTAGAGTTCCGCCAAATGATATTACTCCTTTTTCAGATTCTATATCTGATACGTTAACATCTACTGTAAATTCCTCATTTTTTGGTACTTCTGCCTTACTTGCATTCATTGTTACTTTATATTCTAGTCCATATACATTTCCCATGATACATAGCATCATAAGTAACAATATACCTGCTTTTAATATTTTTTTCTTCATAACTTCCTCCTACTTGCTATTTTATCTCAAATTGCTTTATTAAGACTAATTTTATTTGTGCTATATCATTTATTGTGATATATCCATCGCCGTCTACATCTGCTGCTTTCTTATATATACCTGTTAATGGTGTAATGTTAATTTGATGTAATTTACTTTTTGCTAAATCATTTCCAGTAATTACTCCATCTCCATCTATATCACCTGTTACTATAAGTGTATATTCTAAAGCATCTCCACCGACTTTAACTTTAGAACCTGTAGTAATAATATCATTTTCTCCTAATGTATTACCTGCACTATTTATAAATGTCAATTCTTTATTTGTTGTTACATTATTTTTAAATGTTGTTACTGTTGTTCCTGGTGCAATTCTTGAAATTTCTTTATTTGCATCATCTTTTGTATATTTTGTGGTTGTAATATCTGCCTCTGGAACTGTAATAGAAAGATTTAAACTTGCATCTTTTGCAGCTAATACTCCTTCTCCTCCACTAGCTGTAGCATCTTTTAATGTAACTATTGTTTCTATGTCTTGAGCAAGATTTGTTTTTACTCTAAATTTAATTGTAAATACTGTTCCTGCCTCAGTTATTTTTGTTCCATTTTCTGTTACAAATTTGAAATTATTTGGATTAAATGCATCTTCTGATGTATTCCATCCGTTTTGTCCACTGATTTCATAACTATTTCCATTTTTTACTATTTCTAAAGCATTAGTATCAAAATCTAATTTTCCTGACATAGCAACTATTCCATTTGCTCCTATATTTGATACTCCTATATTTAAAATGAATTCATCTCCTGGCTCTAAATCACTTATGTCTGTAGTTGCACCTGGTGTAATAGAAGTATTAAATGCTCCAACTGCTACTATACAACTATTACTTAGTTTTTCTGCACTTGCAGTTCCAACTATTGCTTTAACTTTTAGAGTATATACTCCAAAATCTGCTTCTGTTGTATTTTCTATAGTTAAATCTTTTTCTGTTTTACCTTCTAATTTTACACCATCTTTATACCATTCATAAGTAACCATACCTTCTGCTTTTACATCTGATATAATTGATAATGTTTCACCTACACTTAAAGTTCTTCTTTCTGGAAGTGTAACTTCTGGTTCTTGTACTGTTTGAATAACTACTGTTTCTCCCTTATCTGCCTCTTCTTGAACTACTGATTTTGCAACAAATGTTGCATCTACTATACAATTTGTTCCTTGTACATCATCATAAGAAATAGTAGTATTAATATTTTCTTTGTTTTCAAATTCACTTACATCTTGTTCTGTACCACAAATTGTTAGTTTTTCTAGTTCATATCCTTCATCTGCCTTAATGTTTATAACTTTTGTTTCATCTTTTCTAAGTGTAATCATAGTCTCTGATGTGCCTTGATTATCAAGTGCTCTTGCTTCACTAGTTGTA
>JAAVZQ010000009.1 GCA_022791735.1 Clostridia bacterium | reverse complement strand
GCAAAGTTGACATAAAAAGAAAAATAGCGCTTTATAACAAAGTGCTATTTTTTGTATATTTTTTCCATAAAAAGCAAATAATATTAGCAAAATGTTAGGAGGGAGTATATGGAAAATATAAAAACAAAATTTGCAGATATTAAAGAGAGGTTAAAAGATAGACATCTACTTACATTGGGTGTTATTATCGTCATATTAATCATAGCACTTATTGCATTATCAGTATATATATATAGCAAAGAGAGAAAATATCAAATGGCATCAGAAAATAGCTATAATATGGCTTTTTACGAACTTGTAAACTGTGCAGATGAAATTGAAACATATCTTGCAAAAGCAACGATTACAATGACTGCAGAGCATGAAGCAAAAACATTAAACAACATTTGGAATAAAGCAAATTTAGGAGTTGTATATCTATCACAAATGCCAGTAAAAACAGAAGGATTATCAAAAGCAGAAAAGTTCTTAAACCAACTAAGTGATTATTCATATAGTTTATCTATGAAAACAACAAAAGGAGAAGACTTATCAGAAGAAGATTTGAAGAATATAAAAGATTTGCACAATTATTCTAAAGACTTAAAAAATACCTTAATGCAACTTGAAAGTGAAATAAATGATGGAAGTTTAGAATGGGGAGAAGTTGCCAAAGAAGGAAATAAGGCATTTGCACAGCAAGTGAGTGGAGATTTAGGTCGGAGGCTTTGGAAATATTGAAGGAGCATTTGATGAATATACAGGTTTAATCTACGATGGTGCATTTTCTGAACACATTGTGTCAGCAGAAAAAAAAGGACTAACAGGAGATAACATTGATGAAGAAAAAGCAAAACAAATTGCAAAAGAATTTGCTGGTGCAGAAGATATAGAAGCAAAGGGATTTTCGGAAAATGGAGATATTCCTGTGTATAATTTTGATGTTAAAGTGCGGAAAAGATGAAGTAAAGAGTATAGCGGTATCACAAAAAGGTGGACATATTGTTTATATGAATTATTATAGAGAAGTTAAAGAGGAAAAAATAAATCCAGACCAAGCACTTGAAATTGGAAAAAAGTTTCTTGAAGAAAAAGGCTATCCGAATATGAAAGAAACTTACTATATGATGCAAAGTGGCAACATTGTAATAAACTACGCATATATGCAAGACGATGTAACTGTCTATTCAGACCTTATAAAGCTAAAAATTGCATTAGATAATGGTGAGATTTTAGGTATGGAACTTGCGGGATATCTAAATTGTCATGAAGAAAGAAACATTGATAAAGAAATTATTTCAAAAGAAAAGGCAAAAGAAAATTTAAATAAAGAAATAGAAATAATGAGTGAAGGATTGGCAATAATCCCAACAGAATTTTTAACAGAGATATTATGCTGGGAGTTTAAAGGAAAAGTTGATGACAATGAATTTATAGTATATATAAATGCAAAAAATGGAGAAGAGGAAGATATCTTAATGATAATTAATACACCAAATGGAACTTTGACAACATAAAAAATAAAAAACTGGAGATAATAAAAAATAACAAACCTAAAAGGAGGATTTTAAAATGGGTAAAGATACAAATTTAATGTCTGAAAAGCTAAAAGAAGAAATAGCAAAAGAACTTGGAGTTTATGATGAAGTAAAAAGACCAGGCGGATGGAGCAATGTTTCTTCAAAAACTTGTGGGAAAATGGTAAAAACAGCAATAGAAATAGCAAATAGAAGTGTGGAGAGATAATTAGAATTCACAGCTTTAAGATACTAATTGTTTGCGCAGGGTAGTTATCTATGACTTTTTTCTAACACCTTGGTCCTGTGCGGACTTTTAGTTTTCCTAGCTGTGATTTTTAATTTTTACAAATAAATAGTTTTAATTTAAAAAAATATGTGATATCATAGTATTAAATTTTCAATAACTGGGGAGAGAAATGATAACAGAAGAATTAAAATTAATAAATTCATTAATAAATGCAGAAGATAGATTGAAGGCATTGGAGAGTTGGGAAGGAGAACAACATAGCATTACTCCTGACGAGATGTTTGATGCACTTCAAGAATGTCTAAGCAAAAAGGAGATAGAAGAACTATTACTAAACAAGCAATTAGTAAATAAATTACATATTACTAAAGAAATAATCACAGAATTAGCACGTGAATTATCTAGTGAAACATCAAAAGAAAAAGTGATGGAGATGTATGAATTGCCAGTTCATTTAATGGCTGAGGTTATATCTACATGTAGTGATGAAAAAAAGATAAAAAGTGTGCTAGAAGATAAGCGATTTGAGAAATATAGTATGATGACTATATTAAGTTCATTAAGTGCAGAAAGTTTACAAAGTTTTTTGCTAGAACATAAAGATGTTTTAACAAGCAATGGAATAGAACCTTATGTGATTACAAGATGGTTAAGTATAGAAGAACAAAGAAGAATTGTAGAATTGATAGATGATAGTAATTTGACAGTAACTGAAAGAAAGGAAGTTATAGCTACACTTAGGGAGGAAACTAAGCAATGTATAGATGCGTCTGAACTTTCAAAAGATTATCAAGATGCACTTAGTGTGAAAACTGACTTTGGCGGAAATGTCATAATAGATTTTGAAAGACCTTTAGAAACATATAGAGGATTAGACAGATTAATCAGGGTAAGTCCAAGAGACTTAACAAATAAGCAAAAAGCAAAATTTATAGAGCTTGGTGCAATTTGTCCAAATATGTCAGTAATAAGCTATCTAGACACAATTAGAGGCAGTGGTACTATAGAAAGAGAATATGTTTCAAGTCCAAAAGAATATATAGATGCAGAAGCGTGGATAGAAGGAGTGATACAAGGGTTAAATCCAGAATATTCTGATGCACAAAAATTAGCTGTAATAGATAATGCCATAGGTAAGAAAATAAGTTATAGTGCAGATTTTGATACAGAAGTACATAATGCTAATGATGCAAGAGCGATGTGGAGGGTAATCAGTTCAGGATATGGTGTGTGTGAAGGTGTAGCGCTTGCAGAGCAATACATGCTTAGTAGAGTAGGAATAGACAGTGAGATTGTATTTGCGGGAAAACATGCATTTTTGAAGGTTAAAGATATAGAACTACCACTTGCAAATGGGGAAATAGTTAGAGGAAATACTATAAATGATGTAACATGGGACTTAACACTTCAAAGAATTGGAGGTAAGCCAGATAGCTTTTGTAGAAGTTATGAAGAAATACGAAAATTAGATATTGATGACAAAGGAAGAGATAAAGGTTATCACAAAAATGATGAAAAGTTACAAGATGCAACACTAGAGCTAGACACACAAAGCTTACGAGCTTTATATAAAAGTGTAGGACTTACACACGAAGATGGTAGTTTTCCAATAAGAGATTTAATAGAAGAATCGGCAGGAATAGATGAGATGTATCAAGATAATCCAGCTGAGAATTTAAGTCAACAATTGTTTTTACTTGCAGACACTTACCCAGACTTTGCAAAATGTCAAGATGCAAGCATGAAAGTTTTAAGTGATATATTATTAGACCATGTAAATTTGGGGATTTATAGAAGTGCTGTAAATAGAGTTTTTGATAGAAATGATACAGAAAAAAGACCAGTTATGTATGTTTATGTAGATTCTGACACAATGGGGCAAGTGTTTTATGT
>JAAVZQ010000076.1 GCA_022791735.1 Clostridia bacterium | reverse complement strand
TTTTACTTATACTATTATATTATTCTGATTTGTTTTTGTCTTTTTTACTCTTCCACATCTCCTCAGCAGCTATATTGATTTCTGCACCAAGTAGTATTGTATAAATCACTGCATAAAGCCACATCATAATTATTATAATAGTTGCTAAACTTCCATATATTACTGAGAAATTAGTAAATATCTTTACATAGATAGAAAAGAAAAAAGAAATAGCATACCAAGCTATAGCAGTAAAACCCGCTCCTAAGATACAATTCTTAAGTTTTTTCCCTTTTCCTGCTGTTATTTTATACATAAATAAGAATACAAAGAACATTACAGCGATAGATACTGCACTTCTTGCAAATCCTATAATGTTTGCTATACCATTTAGTTCTCCAAAATGTTCTTTGATGGCTAGCTCTATTGAATTACCAAATACTAATAGGACTAGTATTAGTATTATTAGCATAAGTGCTAATACTGCCCACAAAACTCCTTTTAATAACAAAAGCATATAATTTTTTTCTTCTTTATTATATACTGCTAAAAGTCCTTTATTTAGCGCATAAAAGCTCTTGCTTGCAGACCATAGCATAAATAATGCAGATATAGAGACTGCTTCAAATGACTTAGAATACATTTCTTGAATTATATCTAATATACTATTTTTCATTATACTTGGCAGGATTGCTTCTAAAATATATGCTAATGTGTCTTTCTCTATATTTACATATTTAATAAGGCTAAGTAATAGAATAATAAACGGAATAAATGATAAAAAAGTGTAATATGCACATTGTGCAGTGTATTCATTTATATGGTCTTTATTTAATTTATCAAAAAATACACCTATCTTTTTTATAAATTCCAATTTTCTTGTCTCCTTGTATATATTTATACTTATTTTGTCCAATTAAATATAAAAATAACCCCAAAATACATATTTGAGGTTATCAAATTCTATTTAAAATTTTTTAAAAATGTTTCCATTCGCTCTAGGAATTCTACATTGTTTCTACTTGACACCATTTGACTTAAAAGCTGTTCTGTAACATCAGCGACTGGCATGCTAGCAAGTGCTTTTCTAAGGGCATATACTGTTTCTTTTTCTTTAGGTGTAAGAAGTAATTCTTCTCTTCTTGTTCCTGATTTGTTTATATCTATTGCAGGGAAAATACGTTTTTCAGACAATTTTCTATCAAGATGTACTTCCATATTACCTGTTCCCTTAAATTCCTCAAAAATGATATCATCCATTTTGCTACCTGTTTCAATTAATGCTGTTGCAAGTATTGTTAAACTTCCACCATGCTCGATATTTCTTGCGGCACCAAAGAATCTCTTTGGCTTATGAAGTGCAGCAGGATCAAGTCCTCCTGATAAAGTTTTACCGAGAAGCGGGTACAACTAAATTGTATGCTCTTGCAAGTCTTGTAATACTATCTAATAATATTACTACATCTTTTTTCTGCTCTACAAGTCTTTTCGCTCTTTCTAGTACCATTTCTGCAACTTTTACGTGATGTTCTGGAAGTTCATCAAATGTTGAATATATTACATCTCCACGGATAGATCTTCTCATATCTGTGACTTCTTCTGGTCTTTCATCAATTAATAATACAATTAATTGTATTTCAGGATTGTTTGTTGTTATACTATTTGCAATTTTCTTTAATAGGGTTGTTTTTCCTACTTTAGGAGGAGCAACAATCATACCTCTTTGTCCTTTTCCAACAGGTGAAACTAAGTCTATAAGGCGCATAGCAGTCTCTTGAGGAATTGTTTCTAATCTTAGTCTTTCATTTGGATGTATAGGTGTTAATTCATCAAAACTTTTTCTTGCAAGTGCTTTTTCTGGAGTTTCATCATTTATATGTCCCACAAATATTAAGGCTGGGAATTTTCCTCCTTCTTTTGGAAACCTTCCTATTCCTTTTATTTTATCCCCTGTGCTTAGTCTAAAACGTTTAATTTGTATAGGTGAAACGTAAACATCTTCAGATGTTGAAAGGTAATTGTCACCTCTTAAAAAGCCATATCCATCTGGTAGTACTTCAAGTATTCCTTCTACCATTTTATCATTTTCGCCAGTAACTTTGTATACACCGATTACCACTTATAAAATCTTCTTTGTCTTCTACATCTTCTACTTCTGTGGCAATTGTTTTTTCTTCTACTTTTACTGTTTCAGCTTCTTCTGATGTGTTTTTTAATAATTCAATTAATTCATCTTTTTTTAACTTACTAATGTTTTTAAGCCCTCTTTCTTTAGCAATTTCACGTAACTCTGACAACTGCATATTATTCTCCATATGTTTTACCCCCCTAAATATAACTATATCATTTTAATATTTTAATAATTTGGAAATTCGAGAAATGTGCATAAATTACACATTTGAAAAATTAAGATACTAAATTATTTTCTATATATAACACTTCAAAATTTTAGAACTTTTGTTTATGAATTAGAACCACTTATATCCCTATAAACCTTTTCATCTGGTTTATACATCTGTAATTTTTCTCTAGCAATTTTTTCTATGTATTCTAATGAGTTTGCGTTTTCTTTAATACTTACTAAAGAATCTTTATATTCAGTTTTTTCCGCTATTTCTTTCTCAACGCCTTCAATACTGCTTTTATAACCATTTAATACTTTTTGTTGATTATATAATGTAATTGCAAAATACATTACAAATGCAAATATTATAAGCTTTTTGATTAACTTATTTATATTTAACTTCATATACGTTCTCTTTCATAATTTTTTCTATTGTTTAAAATATTTCACATTTTAGGCATGACTAAAAAATGAAACATTACTTATATATTTCAACATAAGCTCTTAAAATCCTTCTTTATTCTCTAATTTTTTATTTTTTTTAGACTTTATTTTTAGTTTCTGATTATTTTTTACATCATTTTTCATTTTTAATAGACATTTTGAAGCATTTTTCTCGAAAATACTCAGGATTTTCTTTATTGTTTTAAATACAGCTTTGATTGGGGTAATTGCAACTTTTAAAATTTTGCCTATAACTTCTTTAAAAAATAGGATGATTTTTACAGATATGTTCATAATTGTTTTACTAAAAAATAGCATATATAGTATAATTCCTAAAAGTAGTCCTACGAATATGTAACCTCTAATTGCTCCGTTATTGAAAATAAATAAAGTATATAAGACGCTGAAAGCTGAAATAGTCCAAAAGAGTATGTCTTCTATATATGTTACAAGATTTGGAGTATTAAAGCTTCGTCTTAAGATTCTAAAAAAATCAAATATAATTCCTATGAAAATGCCATTTAGTATAAATATCAAAAATAAGTAGGCTTGATTTACATCTACATTACTCATGGTTTACTTCACCTATATTTCATAATAACATCCATTTTTAGCTAATCTTTTATCTAAAGATTTTGCTAATTAAACTTGCTCCTTTGTCTTTTCCTAAATCTTTATCTGAATAGTTTAGTCCACTTATATCTCCCTCTACAATTACTTCTGATGTATCAATACTTAATTTATTTATTTTTAAATTTTCTCCTTTTATTGTGAGGAGTCCGAAGCTCTGTTTCTACCATTACTACTTGATCATCAAAACTTAAAACATCTAATACTCCTGATATACTTAGTTTTTCTCTGTTTTCAAGTATTAAGTTTTGGATAGCTGTTTGACTTACATTTCTTCTTTCTTCAAGTGTCATACATTTGTACCTTCCTTTCGTATGTTTATATAATTATATATATTCACTATTTGTAAGGATTAGAACAAAAAAGAAGCTATTTTGAAAATAACTTCTTTATCTTAACTATTCTCTGTTTTCAATTTTAATATTACCAGATGTAGTTCTTACTTTTAATTCTACCTCTGATTTCCTATCTGTTTCTGGTATTTTGATAATCCCAGAATTAGCACTAGCATTTATATAGATATTATTTATTGATTTTATATTTACTCCTCCAGATTTCGCACTTATGCTTGAGTTTTCTTTTAAATTACATCTCTCTATTTTAACATTTCCAGAGGTTGCTGATATATCACATTTTTCAACTATGTTTTCTATTTTTATACCACCGGAATGTGTACTTGCAGTTATGCTTTTGGTGTTTTTAGCTCTAATGTTTCCGGAAGTTGCTTGCATACGAGTATTTTCTACGTCTCCCGCTTCTATATTCCCTGATGTTGTTTCAAATGTTCCATTTATAATATTACTTGCTTTTATATTTCCGTGAATGGGCTTTTAAATTTGCTATATTTGCATTACCAACCTTAATATTTCCAGATGTCGTCTGTATATTCACTTTATCTAAGTTTCCACATATTACATTCCCAGAATGACTTTCTATTTGCAAAATAGCATTTTCTAAGTCTAGTATTTCTGTATTTCCACTTGATAATTGTATTCCGAATTTCTCCATTATAATCTTTTGGAATTTCTACTAGAACTTCTTGTTTTACAAACATAAAAAACGAAAATACATAATATGAATTATTTGTTTTTTCTATCTGTAATTTATTATCTATTGTGTCTACACTAAATTCTTCTCCATCAATTCCATATATTGTTACTTTTATCTTATCTGAAGTTCCTTCTATAAATTTTACATTGTCAGATTCACTTGATATCTTAATGTTTTTTATTTCCTCTACATCATAGTCATTTTGGAATAATATTTTTGTTTTATTTCCAAATGCCAAAAATTTTATTTTACAGCTTTTATCTACTATTGAAATTACCATGATACTAATTAACGCTATTATAATTATTGTTAGTAATACAATTAGCATTATTGTTATATTTTTGTTTCCCATTTTACTTTTTTCCTTTCCTAATCTTAATGTAATTATACCGCTTTTTTTAGTTGCATTCTATAAAGTTCAATTGGAAATTTGTCAACTAAGCTTAACATTTCTAGTTTTTATTGCTATATTACTTATTCTGCCTCAAATATGCTTCCATAAATTTATCTATCTCACCATTCATAACTGCTTCTACGTTTCCTACTTCAAAATTTGTTCTGTGGTCTTTTACTAAGGTATATGGGCAAAATACATAAGATCTTATCTGACTTCCCCACGCTATTTCTCTTTGTACTCCTTTTAGGTCTTCTATTTTATCCTTGTTTTCTTTTTCTTTTAAATCAAGTAGTTTAGATTTTAGCATTTTTAATGCTGTCTCTTTATTTTGAAGCTGAGAACGTTCAGATTGACAAGATGTTACGATATTTGTTGGAATATGTGTAATCCTAACTGCTGATGAGGTTTTGTTTATATGCTGTCCTCCTGCTCCTGATGAACGATATGTATCTATTCTTAAATCATCTGGATTTATTTCTAGTTCTACATCATCTGCGATTTCTGGAAGCACTTCAACAGATGCAAAAGAAGTATGTCTTCTTCCTCCTGCATCAAATGGAGATAT
>JAAVZQ010000168.1 GCA_022791735.1 Clostridia bacterium | reverse complement strand
TTGCAAAAGAACTTTGCAGCAAGAAACAGTTTTTTAAAAAAAGGGACAATTTCTGGGAATGACAATGTATATTATGCAACAGAATACATACAAGCAGGTACACTTGTAGGAAATGAGATACGAGGAAGCTCAATAATAGGAGATGGACTAGCAACAGCTATAACAAATTTCGGAGATTTAAGCGAAGAAAGGACAAGAATTATAATTTTTTCAACAGATAATGAATTATATGGAAAAGAACTTATAACACTTGAAGAAGCAGGGAAGATGTGCAAAGATAGAGAAATAACAGTCTTTGGGATTGCTCCAAGTACAATTTTAGGAAATAACAAAATTATTATGAAAAATGCAGTAGAAGAGACAGGAGGCATCTATTATACAGAAGGTGACAATAATGTGTCAGATATTGTAAAAAACATAGAACAAAAAGGAAAAAGTTTAATTAAAGGCAAAAAAGAAACTAAAATGGTAGATAAACCTGAATTGCCATTTGCAATACTTCTTATATCAACTACAGGATTATTTGTTTTAAATAAAAAGGTAAATTTATGATAATACATCCAATTTTACCTATATGGCTTATGCTTATATTATGTGTCATATTAGGGATTATAATAATTAAAAATAGAGGAAATATCACAAGAAGAATGATAATAATTGCATTACTATTTATGATAAACCTTAGACCGATGATAAAGACAGGAGATGCTAAGATGGTATCTTCTAATCTTGATGTACTCTTTGTAATTGATAATACAATAAGCATGGTTGCAGAAGACTATGCAGGAGGAATACCAAGACTTACTGCGGTTAAAAGAGATACTGAATATATAATAGATAAATTAGGTCGGTGCAAAGTTTTCTGTTATAGTATTTAATAATAATTCACAAATTTTAACTCCATTTACAAAAGATATAAATATGACAGTACAAGGTTTGCAAACAATGCAAATTGCAGAAGAATTGTATGCAACAGGAAGTACCCCAAATATTGTTTTAGATGATATGCTTAAAGTGCTAAAAGCATCAAAGGAAAAAGAAAATAGGAAAAGAATAGTATTTTTCATAAGCGATGGAGAGATAACAAACAATGAGAACCTAAAATCATTTGCAGAACTAAAGAAGTATGTAGATGGGGGAGCAGTTTTAGGATATGGAACTACAAATGGAGGGTATATGAAAGTTACAGACAGATATAGTGGAAGTACAAGCTACTTAGAAGATAAAACAGACTATTCAATATACCCATATCCAAAGGCAGTTTCAAAAATAGATGAAAGTAATTTGAAGGCTATTGCAAATGATATGGGCGTAGATTATATAAATATGTCAAAACAACCTAATATAAATAGCAAAATAAGTGAAATAAAGAGTAGATATGAAGATGCATCTTCAGTAGAAAATAAAAATGGATACACAGATTTATACTTTGTTTTTGCAGCTCCACTTTTAGGATTACTAGTGTATGAGTTTGTGGTATATAAGAAAAAATTATAGGAACATAGTTTTAGAAAGGAGATAGATTAATGAAAAAGAAAAGCATAATTGCAGTATATGTAGTAATATTACTTATAGCTTTAAGATTAGTCACAGAGATGCCATATATGCTTTGGTACAATCATGGAAATGAC
>JAAVZQ010000075.1 GCA_022791735.1 Clostridia bacterium | reverse complement strand
GGTTTTATTATAATAAATACAATAGAAGATAACTTATATGCAATACTAGACTACTTTGCAATTTTACCCAAATATCAAGGTAAAGGATATGGTACAGAAGCAATAAAGCTATTAAAAGAAATGTACAAAGAATATAATGGCATATACATAGAAATAGAGAAAATAGAAACTGCAAAAACTGAAGAAGAAATGCATATAAGGAAAAGAAGGGCTAATTTCTATGAAAATCTAGGCTTTATCAAAATGAAATTTGATTTAGATTTATATTTTGTGATATATTCTATATATATTCTTCCTTGTAAAGTAGATAAATTTATAGATAGAGAAGCAATAGATGAGATATTTAAAATATATATAGCAACTATTGGAGAAAAAAGAACAGAAAAGTATTGCAAATTGCTAGAAGAATAAGCAATCTACATAACAAATGTTGACATAATTTCCATAATTTGTTATAATAATACGGTAAACCAATAATAAGGTATATGTTATATGAAAAAAGGTACATAGTAATTTTGCTTACAAGAAGTAGCAAAGAAAGGAAATAAATCATGAGTGATAGAATAAAAACTCTTAGTTCAATGGAAGAATTTAAGAAAGTATATTTTGCATTTTCGGGATATCCATATTATGAAAGAATGACAGATGAAAAGGCGGAAGAGATTTATAGAGAATATCAAGAAAACAGTGCAAACATATATGGAGCATATAGAGATGGTGAATGTACACGGTTTAATAGCATTAGAAGCAGGAGTACAAGAAGGGCACCCAGTCAAATTTTCAGAAGAAAATGTTGGATATTTAGCAGATGTTGTAGTGGATGAGAAATTTAGAAATGAAGGTTTCGGTGCAGCTCTTATGGTATATGCAGTAATGCAGGCAAAATCTCTAGGATTTGATACACTATATATGAGAACACTAGAAGAGAATTCTATGTCAAAGGGTATTGCTTTAGCTCTAGGATTTAATCAAATACAAGGAGCAATTCAAATTGTTGAAAGAGAAATAATAGATGGTAGCACAAAAAATATGAGAGACATATTTTTAGAAAAGGACTTGAAAAACCTAAATAAAGATGATATAGAAGCAGCAATGCAAATGGTAGTATCTAAGAAACAGAGGGCAAAAGCCAAAAAGCAAGAAACAAACAATAGCGTGGTTCAAGCAAGCGAAGAAGGAAGATAAAACATAACCAAAAAGTTATACATTTTAAAGTATAGCTTTTTATTGAATAGGAAAAATCTTTGATTTTTCCTATTCAATAAAAAATGCTAAACGCATGCCCTCTAAGCTTTCTCGCCTTTAGGCTCGAAACTTAAATCGGGCTGGACAAATGGCGCCGAGGCGATTTGTCCCTTGAAAAGCTAAAAGGTGTATGATAAAATGGATTAAGGTGGAAGGTTGAAAAATATCTAATTCTTTTCCAACCAGATTTGTGTCTTAGGAAGAAATGAGATTAAATATGGAAAAAAAATATAAAAATAGTAAAATATTCACAGATGAACTAAAAAGAACTTTTCCAATCTATATAATTCGGCATGATATTTCAAGCAATGGTATTTTACATATTATATATAATACCAAACATAGTAGGAAATATCTTAGACATTCTAATGCAAGGTAATGCAAGCAAAGAAGTCATTATGCACGAAGTGTATAGACTAATATTTTATTCACTAATCATGATAATTCCAAGGATAATATATAGACAATTGTTATTTATTAGAGCGAGAAAATCAGATACATATTTAAGAAAAAGAGTAGCAGAACATTTGCAAAAAGTAAAACCAGAATATTATGATAAGGAAGAAAAGGGTGTATTTCTTGCATATTTATCAAAAGAGATATTAGGAATAAGGAAATTTTTAGGAGAAACGTGTTTTCAATTTAACAGGATAATTGTAGCGCCTATTATAGGGTTAATTGTCATAGGAAAAAGACTAAACTGGGCACTAATGCTTTCGATATTACCAATTTTCCCAGTAGCAATGTATTTTTTATACAAAATGTATAAGAAGCAACAAAAAATCTTAGAAGCAGAAAGAAAATCATATATCAAGCTATCAAAAAATATAGAACAAAATACATCAGGTTTTAGCTTAATAAAATTATATAATGAACAAAAAAATCAAAAAGCAAAATTTGATGAAATAAACGAAGAACTATATAAGTCAAATGTAGATGTGGGTGCAGTAATATACCAAATGGATATGGTATCAAATGGACTATACGCTGCATGCTACACAGTAGGGTTCTCAGTGCGGATTATTTTTGATACACAAAGGGCAACTAACAATAGGAGAATTGACAGCATGTATAGAATGTATAGCACTTGCAGTGTCAGAGATTGTAAAGGCAATAGAACCATTTTTAACGGGAATATCTAATTTCAAAATAGCAAAAAGAAGGTTCAACTATTTTTTCGGACTAGATACATATAAAAAGGACGGAAAAAAGCTAGAGAAAATAGATAAAATAGAAATAAAAAATCTTAGCTATGGTTATGAAGAAAATGGATATTTAGCAATAAATAATATAAGTATGACAATAAATAAAGGAGAAAAAATAGGTGTAGTTGGAAAAGTAGGAAGTGGTAAGACAACACTTATGAATATTTTAGCAGGTTTTTATGAAGTGCCAGAAGGTGTTATACTTATCAATGATATAGATGTAAATGAATATTCAAGAGAAAGCATATTTGAGAACATAGGATATGCAATGCAAAAAAATATTATCACAGATGATACTATAAAAAATAATATAGATATTGTAAATGAATGGGAAGATACAGATATAGAAAAAGTAAGCAAAAAGGCAAATATTTTAGAAGATATAGAAACAATGCAAGACAGGTTTGAGACAAGAATTGGAGAAAACGGAATAAAAATATCAGGAGGCCAAAAGCAAAGGATACAAATTGCAAGAAATCTATTAAACATTAGAAAAATCAACATATTTGACGATACATTGTCAGCATTAGACAGTGATACAGAAAAGAAAGTAATAGAAGAAATAGAAGAGCAAGTAGGAGAGAATATTTTAATACTTGTTTCAAATAAAACAAGCATGATGGAAAAAATGGATAAAGTATATTTAATAGTAGATGGCAAGATTTGCGATAGTGGAAAACATAAAGAAATGCTTGAAAAAAGCAAGCTATATAGTGAATTAAATACCTACGAGAAAGTAGGTGATTTGGCATGAAAAAAATCTTAAAAAAATATACAAAATCAATAATTTTCATGAGTATATTACTACTACTTTGTGACTTTTTGTGGGCACTTCCACCATATGTAGTAAAACAAGTTGTAGATATTGACTTCTCAAGACAAGACCTCACAAACACAATCATATTTTTTGTATGTATATACATTGCTATACATTTGAGTATACTAATATTCAAATACATAAGAGATATAGTTATAAATAAAGTAATATGTAATATTTTAAAAGATATTAGAAAAATTGTATTTGATAAAATATTAAATTTTAAAACAATGACATTTAATAAATATAATTCATCAGTGCTATACACTAGATTAACAGTGGATGTAGATAACTTGTTTGAACTATTTTTTGGACTTGCATATAGAATAGTAAGTAGTGGACTATATATGATGTTTATGGTAATAATGATGTATGCTGCAAACATCAATCTAGCAATTATTGGAAGTGTTTCAATAATTGTGATAGCTATAATTGTATACAAAACTACAAAAGTGTTAGGAAAAATAGATAATGAAATCTTAAAAAATAGAGATATACAAAATAAAGAATATTCAGAGATTTACAATAAAAGTAAATTAACCTATCTTTTCAAATTACAGAATAAAAATATAGAAAAAATGGATAATTTGTTAGACAAAGAGTTAAAAAATAGAGTTAAATACGGAGTTATACATCATTTTCCATATTGGATGATAACAATGATACAAGCAATTGGAATTTATGCTATAATATACTATGCTTTAAATATTGAAACAGCCATATCACTTGGAAGCATCTATTTAGTACTATATTACGTAAAAGAATGTAAAAGCCCAATTGAAGAAATCTGTAACGAGCTAGAAGAAATACAAACATGTATAAATTCATACAAAAGGATAAAAGTTTTACTAGATGAAACAGAAGAAGAAAACATAGAAGAAGGAGAATATATAGAAAATCTAAATCGGAGACATAGAATTTAAAGATGTATCTATGAAATATGAAAAAGAGATGGTTTTAAACAACATGTCTTTTACAATAAAAAAGGGAGAAAAAGTTACAATTGCAGGAAGAACTGGAGCAGGAAAAACCACACTTACAAATGTATTAATGAAACTATATGATATAAATAGCGGAAAAATCCTAATAGGAAAGAATGATATATCAAAAATATCAACAAAGTGCCTAAGAGACCATATTTCATACATTTCGCAAAATCCATATATATTCACAGACACAGTTAGAAACAACATAACACTTGGCAGAAAAGACATATTAGATGAACAAATAAATGAGTTAATACAGGAAATAGGTGTAGAAAATGTATTTAACAAATTAGATAAAGGGTTAGATACAGAGATAAAGCTTTCAAAACTATCTTATGGAGAACTTCAAGTAATAGCGTTTTTAAGAGCAATTCTGCACAAAGCAAATTTTTATATATTTGATGAACCAACTTCAAATATAGACTTCCAAACAGAAAAAATGATACAAAACATAATAGACAAAATCTCAAAGACAAGCACAGTCATTATAATTGCACATAGAAAATCTACAATTGAAAATTCAGACAAAATCATCTATATAAAAGACGGTCAAATAGAGAAAATAGGAATAAAAGAGGTAACAAATTGAATATATACAAAGAGCTTAACAAAATAATTGAATATATAGAAAATCATCTAGAAGAAAAGATTGAGATAAAAACTATTTCTAAAATGATAGGAATGAGCGAATATACATTTCAAAGGATTTTTGCAGTAATAGCGAATATATCATTTTCAGAATATATAAGAAATAGAAGACTATCAAATGCAGGACAAGACCTGTTTTTAGATAAAGCAAAGATAATAGATGTTGCAGTAAAATATCAATATAACAATC
>JAAVZQ010000142.1 GCA_022791735.1 Clostridia bacterium | reverse complement strand
AATTTGGACAAGGCCGGCAACAACAATATGAGTGATGCCACAGAGGTAAATACGCAGTTAAATAGGGCACCAGTGTTTAGTCGGTACACCATCAGCAACTGCAAAAACTAATACAAATGATACGATTATTGTAACAGCAATGGCAACTGATGCAGACGTAGATGATATGTTAACATATACACTGTGGTGGGGAGATAGCAGTAGTAATTTGAGTAAGACAGATATAACTGCAACAGGTAGGTCTGGGCAGTCTGTGACATTGGAGAAAAGTGGATTGAGCAATGATACGAGATATTGGTTTAAAGTAGTGGTTAGTGATAGCATAGATGAAGCAACTTCTGGAGAAGGAAACGAGAAGACATATTGTAAAGGAGAATATTGCAACGGAGTGAGTTATACAAATGTACCATGTACGAAATGTGATAGTAATCATAAAATACCTTGTACTTCATGTGGAGGAAATGGAGTTTTGCGATGTGGTGGAGTATTAAAGAATAATGGTATTGGTAATAGTTATAATAATGACCTATCTAGAAGTTGTCCAGTTTGTGGTAAATCTATGGCAAAAAAGGATAAATTCTATTATAAAATGAGTTGTGAATTATGTGATAATTATTATGAAATGCGGATATACTTGTTCTTCTGGTTGTCTTGAAAATCTTCTTCCGTCTCTGGATCTACACTGTACTCGTTATTTAGGATCTTGTAGTGAATGCAATAGCAGTGGACACGTTACTTGCCCAACTTGTGATGGTGATGGACAAATTGAGACTAGTGGACCGTGTACTACTCATACTGTAACAGGAGGACACTATTATTGTACATCTAGTTCTCATCATGGTAACAATGTAGGACAATATCATAAATAGCAAAAGTAGTCTTACATATAGCAAATTATTACTGTATGTAAGACTTTGTCTATACCCTCGAAGAAAGTGTCCTGAATTTTGTGTAAAATAGAAAACTTAAATCTATCTTTTGGATTTTTGCTATTTTTAGATGTTTTTAAATATAAAGATTTGAAGCGGCTTCTACAATTTAGTCAATTCTAGACAACAGAAAGCAGTCACATCTATCGATGTTTTGGGTATATGTTCAGTGATATTGAGTCACAAACGCTCCATGGTTAGAGCAAAAGTAGTGAGGTTGGGTAGAATCGTGTGCTAGACAGCCTGACGTCTCTGAAATCATACCTTCCCCTTGGCAGTGTTGACAGAGAAGCTTCTTTGCACCACTGCAACTACCGCACGCCGTCATTCCGCTGCCGACGCAGTTCCCGCATCCATACCAAGTCAAACCGCTTCCTGAACACATCCCGCAAGTAACAAAACTCGTACCATGACAGTGGTAACAATCGGCTGGATCACTCGACGTACCATGGCACCAATTGCAAAAGGATTCACCGTCCCCCCCACATGTACTGCAACTGGTGTAGGTGCCTTTGGAACCTTGGCATGTACCGCATGTAACTGAGCCGTGTTTCAGAGCATGTCCCACAGGGTATCTTACCGATGCCGTCGCATGTTCCGCATGTGGTGGTTGTGATGGAACTACCTGCACA
Source organism: Clostridia bacterium (assembly GCA_022791735.1). Taxonomy (GTDB): domain Bacteria; phylum Bacillota; class Clostridia; order TANB77; family CAG-508; genus JAAWPK01. Next base: position 1,553 of record JAAVZQ010000142.1, on the reverse strand, counting down.
ATATTGCCCTTCACAATAAGTTCTCTCGCTACCGTAATTTGAGGATATTATACTATCTATTCCATCTGACACTTTTATTTTGTACCAATAGTATGTATCCATACTTAACCCAGTATCTTTGAATATTACTGTTCTTCCTTCTACTTTTTCTGGTGCTAGTGATAATTCCACTGGATTAGCGTCATTTGCTGATGTTCCTCTTAGTAATTTATATGTCAAATTATCACCTTCATCTTCGTCTGTTGCAGTTGCCGTTATAGTCAATTCGCTAGTTGAATTTGCTACTCTGCTTACTGTTGGTGTACCTACATTGGGTGCCCTATTTAACTGCGTATTTACCTCTGTAGCATCACTCATATTGTCGTTGCCGGCCTTGTCCAAATTTGATTTGGCGATTTCATCGGAAATTACTAGCATCGGTGAGTTTTATATACTGAAATTTTCTGGTGTTTTAAAAATTTTATTTTATATACTCTTAAATTTATTTTAGAGAAATTAAACTATTCTAGATATAAATTACATGTATTCACTATTAAAAGCTACCACAGGCGCAAATAGATTCGTTATAGCATTATTTGTTTATACTGATAAAATCAAAATTGGCTAATAATATTGTTCTACTAAATTATATGTACTATAAATATTGATAGACTATAAATGAATAGTTCCAAATTTGCATCTAATTAACTTTATATACAAATTTGGAATACTATTATTCACATATAATTTCTTAGGATTTATCTCCAAAAGTATGATTCTATTTATATAATTACTTTTTGTAATTTGCCATTGCTTCATTGCTTAGTTCTTTAACACGCTTACCTTGAAATAATTTTTTTTGCCATTTTGTATAATCAAATGGTTCTTTAATTATAAGAGTAATAAATCTCTCTGCATCTACTTCTCCTAGATTATCTATTAATAAATTTATTCCCTCTAGTTTTAAAATTGTATCACTTTTTACCATCTTCTATGCCTCCTCTAATATAAATTGTGTTGGATTTATAATTTTTATACCATTTACATTTTTATTAAGCAACAATCTATCAGTAGTTATAAAATATTTACACTTTGCATATATAGCACAAGATATATGTAACGCATCCTTTGGTTTTATGCCTTGGTTACATATGCTTTCTGCCAAACTTATTATGTCGCTGTTTGCAACTATTTTTTCTTTTGCTATGTTCTTCCATTTTATAATACTTTCTTTTCTTTCCTCAAATGGGTTCATTTCGTTTTCATATTCTAATATATATGACCATACTAAATCGTAATTTCCTTGTTTGATGTTTTTTTGAATATCTAATTTTGCTTGAGCTTCAATGTGTATTTTGACTTGGCTTTGATCATCAAATGGTCTGTTAAAACAACAATTATCTAAATATATTTTCATAGTTAGTCTCCTTTATGAAAGTCTCTAATATAATAATAGCATATTTATTTCATAAAAGCAATTAAAAACGATTTTATTTTTTATAACTATTAAGTAGTACTGTAACAAATTCATTTGCACTTGTAAATTGATTTTATGCTTTTGATATATAATTTTT
>JAAVZQ010000074.1 GCA_022791735.1 Clostridia bacterium | reverse complement strand
TTCTGCTGTTAATGTTGTTTCTTCTAAGTCCGTTTCCGATGTTCCAAACCATACTGCAATTTCTAAAAATGTGATTTTATACCACATAAAACTTTCTAAAAATGTGAAAATACATACTTGAAATCCTTCTAAAAATGTGATACAATACTATTAGAGGTAAAAATTATGGATAGATTAAAAAGAAAAGTAGACCAATATCTTGTCGAATGGAAGAATAGTGACAATAAAATGCCTTTAATAATAAAAGGTGCTAGACAAATAGGAAAAACAAATGCTATTAGGAACTTTGGTAAAAATAATTATAAAACATTTATTGAGATAAATTTTGCTTTTATGCCAGAGTTTAAAACAATATTTGAAGATGGATTTTTGGTTGATAATATTATAAAAAATATAACATTAAAAATGCCAGAGCTAGAGTTAGAAGATAAGACTACTTTAATATTTTTTGATGAAATGCAAGAATGTGTTAGCACAGCTACTTCACTAAAAGCATTTAGAGAAGATGGGAGATATGATGTTATTTGCTCTGGTTCTTTGATGGGAATTAATTATAAAGAGATAGAATCAAATAGTGTTGGAAATAAAGAGGATTATATAATGTACTCTATGGATTTTGAAGAATTTTTATGGGCTAAAGGCTATAAAGAAGAACAAATTGAGGACTTGTATAAATGTATGAAGGATTTAAAACCATTAAGTACAACCCAATATAATGTTATGATGTCTAACTTTAGAGATTATATGATAGTTGGAGGAATGCCTGCTATAGTGAAACAGTTTGTGACAAATAGAAATTTTAGTGGAATATTAAAAATGCAACAGCAAATTTTAATAGATTATGAAGAGGATATTACAAAATATGCTGGTGGGCTAGACAAGAGTAAAATATTAAATTGTTATAGAAAGATACCAGTTTTTTTAGGAAATGACAATAAGAAATTTCAAATATCCAAAATTGCCGATGGTGCAAGAAATAGAGAATATGTTGGAGTGGTTGAATGGCTTTCAAATGCTGGAATTGTAAATGTTAGTTATGCAATGGAACAAGCAAATTTGCCACTAAAAGGAAATTATAATCCAGATAATTATAGATTGTATTTTGCAGATACGGGATTATTAATAGGTTCGTTAGATGAAGAGGTGCAAGAAGATTTAAGAAATAATGAAAATATGAATACATATAAAGGTGCACTATATGAGAATATTGTAGGAGACATGCTTGTGAAATCTGGATATGATTTGTATTTTTATAGAGATGATAGTAGAAAGCTAGAAATGGATTTTATGGTAAGAGATAGGACATCATTAATTCCTATTGAAGTAAAATCAAATGATAATGCAACAATTTCTTTAAATAATTTAATAGATAGTGATAAATATAAAGATATAAAATATGGAATAAAACTATGTAATAAAAATATAGGCTTTAATGGAAAATTCTATACATTTCCATATTTTTTGACATTTCTCTTAAAAAGGTATTTAAAGTCAAAAGCCTAATATTTGCATAAAATAGAAGAATTTATTATTGACATGATGAAATAGATTGCCAATGTGGTTTCCTCTATATGCAACATCTGTATCAAAGAAACTCTCATTTTTGCTCTTTACAAAAAAACAATTTAATTATATAATAATATTCGTATATTTATAAATATAAATATACAATATAACATAAGTATAATATAGGAGGAAACTTATGGAATTAAAAACAATTTTGCAAGGAATAGATGGCATAAAGGCAAAGGGCGATTTAAGTGTAGAAGTAAAAGATGTTACAAATGATTCTAGAAAAGTGAAAAAAGGTTCTATGTTTATTGCAATAAAAGGGTTTGAAACAGATGGACACAAATACATAGATGATGTAATAGAAACAGGACCAAGTGCTATAATGGTACAAGAAGGGGCAGACTTAAAAAAACTTGCAAAATTAGAAGGTATAACAATTTTAGTTGTACCAGATACAAGAATTGCACTTGCAATTGTAAGTTCTAATTTTTATGATAATCCTTCAAAAAAATTAAAAATCATTGGAGTAACAGGAACTAAAGGAAAAACAACAACAACATATATGATAAAAGAAATATTAGAAAAGCAAGGCAAAAAAGTGCGGACTAATTGGTACAATTGCAGTATATATAAATGGGAAAAAACTTGAAGAGTCAAGCAGAACAACACCAGAAAGCATTGAGCTTCAAGAAATTTTTGCAAAAATGGTAAAAGAAAAAGTAGAATATGTAGTTATGGAAGTGTCTTCACAAAGCTTAAAACTAGGTAGAGTGTATGGACTAAATTTTGACATGGGAATATTTACAAATCTTTCTGAAGACCACATTAGTGAAAAAGAACATCCAGATATGGAAGACTACTTTAATTCTAAATTAAAGCTTTTTGAAACTTGCAAAGTAGGTTTTGTAAATACAGATGACTTATATGGATGTAAAGTTGTAAAAAACGCAAATTGTAACATTAAAACTTATGGAATAGATAATGCAGCAAATATACTCGCAAAAGATATAACAATTACAAATACTTATGCAGATTTTAAGGTAAAACTTGGAATGAAAAATGAGAGAGTAAAGGTACGGAATACCACGGAAGATTTAGTGTGTACAATTCACTTGCTGCAATAAGTGTGGCATTAGAACTTGGTATAGATCCAGAAACTATAAAAACAGCATTGGCAGAGGTTAGAGTTCCAGGAAGGTCAGAACTTGTAGACAATAAAAAAGAATTAAATATTATGATAGATTATGCACATTCGCCTGAAAGCCTAGAAAATATATTATCAGCAGTAAAAGAATATACACCACGGTAGAGTTATTAGTGTATTTGGATGTGGGGGAGATAGAGATAAAGGAAAACGTCCTATCATGGGTGAAATATCAGGTAGGATAGCAGATTATACAATTATTACATCTGATAATCCAAGAACAGAAAATCCAGATGAAATAGTAAATGAAATAGAAAAAGGAATAAAAAAGACAAACGGAAAATATGAATGTATAGTAGACAGACGTGAAGCGATAAAAAAAGCAATAGAAATGGCAAATAAAAGAGATTTAATAGTTCTTGCAGGAAAAGGACATGAGCCATATCAAGAAATTAACCATAAAACATATCCTTTTGATGAAAGAGTAATTGTAAGAGAATTAATTGAGGAGATGGGGAAATAATCATGAACCTGCAAATTAAAATCGTACTAATAAGCTTTATGTTTTCGATAGCTGTTTCACTTATAGTTTTGCCGATTTTAAAGAAATTAAAAGTACGGACAAATTGAGAGAGAATGTGGTCCACGAACTCATTTAGTAAAACAGGGAACACCAACAATGGGTGGAATTGTAATAATGATTACATTGATAGTTCGGAGCACTCGTTTTGTATAATTCAAATAAAGAAATGTTACCATTAGTTTTAGTTACAATTGGGTTTGGAATAGTTGGATTTGTAGACGACTTTAAAAAATTAATTTTAAAAGATACAAAGGGATTAAAACCTATTTATAAAATAATACGGTTTACTTATAATATCTGTAATATATGCATTATATTTAATTAAAACGGGAATTGGCACAGGAACTATAATACCTGGACTAAAAAAAGAAATTATATTACCAGCTTTACTATATATCCCTTTTGTTATATTTGTAATGCTTGCAGCAACAAATGCAATTAATTTAACAGATGGAATAGATGGACTTGGAGCATCAATCTCAATGATAATAATAGCGTGTCTTTCAGTAATTGCGGCTAAATATAAAGTGCTAGAGATAGCTACTATGGGCTGTGTATTATGTGGAGCATGTCTTGGATTTTTAATTTTCAATTTACACCCAGCAAAAATATTTATGGGAGATACTGGTTCACTATTGCTTCGGAGGAGCGATAGTAGTAATGGCGCTTTATCTCAAAATGCCACTAATACTTATACTTGTTGCAATTATACCAGTATTTGAAACAATATCTGTAATACTTCAGGTGCTATATTTTAAGAAAACAGGAAATAGAATATTTAAGATGACACCAGTGCATCATCATTTTGAATTGTCAGGATGGAAAGAAGGAAAGATTGTATCTGTATTTAGCATAATTACATTGATTTGCTGCATATTTGCAATTTTTCTAGTATAATACAAAATTCACAGCTAGCAAAATTGGAAGTCCGCGCAGGGTGTTCATATGTAAATTAAGAGTGAAAACCGCGCAGCGCTGGGCGGAGCTGAAAGCGACGGCGAATGGGGCAGACTTCATTAAATGATTTCAAAGTCTGCCCCAGTAAGGTTGAACGATTAATTTATATATAATACCCGTGGCAGGACAGACGGAACTTAAGAGCTGTGAATTATAGAATAAAGAAGGAGGTAGCATAGTGGCTAAACCAAGTAAAACAACAACAGTAAAAAGCAAACAATTCGATTTTATACTAGCAATAACAGTATTAATAATGTTAGCTTTAGGGCTTGTTATGGTATTATCTGCAAGTTCGCCATCTGCACTTGCAAAAACTGACAGTAGCTATACATACCTAATTAGGCAAGCGCAATCAGCCGGCGTTCGGTTTAGTACTTATGTATATACTATCAAAGGTAGATTATAGAAAATACAAACACCTAGACAAACTCGCTTATGGAGTATCAATATTACTTCTTTTAGCAGTACTTATTCCAAATGTAGGTGCTGAGCATGGTGGAGCAAGGCGTTGGATAGAAGTTCCGGGAATCAACTTCCAACCATCAGAGGTAGCCAAAATTGCTTTAGTAGTATTTTTTGCCTCATATTTATCAGACAATAGAGATAAATTAGAAGATAGAAAAGAAGGATTTTTTAAACCGATACTTATGTTTTTAGCACCAGTAATATTAATATTAGTTGTAATACAGTCACATCTTAGTGCTTCAATATTAATTATTGCAGTAGTATGCATAATGATGCTAATGGCAGGAGTAAAGCTACGCTATTTCTTAACTTATGGAAGCTTGCGGAGTAGTAGGGGCAGCAGGAGCTATGCTTTTTGTTGCGAAAGTGTTTGGAAAGGGTGGATATAGATTAGAGAGAATTATATCATTTACAGATCCATTTGCAGATCCAACAGATACAGGATTTCAGGTTGTACAAGGACTTTATGCAATAGGCTCACGGAGGACTTTTTGGTGTAGGACTTGGAAATAGTACCCAAAAATATTTGTACATACCAGAACCACAAAATGATTTCATATTTTCAATAATAGCAGAGGAGCTTGGATTTGTTGGTTGTGTAGTTGTTATTCTACTTTTTGCTATATTTGTGTGGAGAGGAATTGTAATTGCAATGAAAGCCCCAGATATGTTCGGCAGTTTGGTAGCAATTCGGAATTACAGCTATAGTAGGACTTCAAGCGATGATAAATATAGGAGTTGTTACAGCTTCTATTCCAAATACAGGAATGCAGCTTCCGTTTTTTAGCTATGGTGGAACGTCACTTATGATACTGCTTTGCTCGGTTCGGAGTATTACTGAACATCTCAAGACAAGGAAAAGAAATATAGGAGGCATTTCATGAGAGTAGTGATTGCGTGTGCAGGAACTGGTGGGCATATAAATCCAGGGATTGCAATTGCAAATAAAATAAAAGAAGAAGAAAAAGAAACTGAAATACTATTTATAGGAACAAATAGGGGATTAGAAAAAGATTTGATTCCAAGAGCTGGCTATGAACTAAAAACAATCGAAGCATATCGGGTTGAGTAAGAAAATAAACATAGAAAATCTAAAAAAGATGTTAAAAACTTTAAGAGGTATAAAAGAAGCAAAAAAAATCATAAAAGGATTTAACCCAGACATAGTAATTGGAACAGGTGGATATATATGTGGACCAGTAATAATGGCAGCAAAAAAGCTTAAACTTCCAACAATGTTACATGAAAGCAATGCTTTTCCGGGAAAAGCTGTAAAAATGTTACTTAAAAAAACAGACGTAGTAATGGTAAGTTTTGAAGAGGCAAAAAAAAGACTTCCAAAAGCACAAAAAGTTGTTGTTACAGGTACTCCTACTAAAATACTCAAAAAGGAACCAAATTTATCAGAAAAAATTGCACTTAAAGAAAAGTATAAATTAAATCCAGCCAAACCGACTGTACTAGCATTTGGAGGTAGCCAAGGTGCAAAAGCTATAAATGATGCAATTATTGATTTATCAGAAAAGAAATTAAACAAAAATTATCAAATACTTTTGGCAAGCCGGACAAAAGCAATATGAAGTGGTTGCAGAGGAATTAAGAAAAAATGGATTAAATATAGAGAACTTAGATGGAATAAAAGTAGTTCCATATATATATGAACTTCAAGAAGTTATGAGTGCATGTGAGATAATGCTTTGCCGTTCTGGTGCAATTACGATTACTGAAATTGCAAATTTAGGAAAACCATCAATACTTGTACCACTTCCAAATGTATCACATGACCATCAACAATATAATGCAGAGGTTTTGGAAAATTTAGAGGCTGCAAAGATTATAAAAAATAATGAACTTTCAGCAGAAAGATTAAATAAGGAGATAACAGAAATTCTTTCAAAAGACTTAATTCAAAAAATGGGAGAAAATGCAAAAAAAGCTTCTATCGCAAATGTTCAAGATAAGATATATAAAGAGATAAAAGAATTGTTAGAGGGAAATAGCAGCAAATGAAAAATAAGAAATTAAGTGGGGAATTTAATAGAAAGTTAAACAATGAAAAAGTAAAAAGTATAGTATTATATTTTTTATCTTTTTTATTGCCTTTTTTTATAATTATGCGGAAGCCTGATAATATTAGACATATACCCTTTTGGTGATGATATATATCTTCCAATGGATGCGAGCAGTCAGTATACACCATATTTAAACTATTTTAAGGATATATTTTCTGGAGAGGGTAGTATATTCTATTCGCTTTCAAAATCATTTGGGGGTGAAATGTATGGCTTATTTGCGTATTATTTGATAAGTCCATTCAATTTAATTAGTTTATTTTTTAAAAAAGAATTTGTACCAGTTGCATTTTACTTGATTATGGCATTAAAGAATTCGTTTGCAGGATTATCTTTTTATTGGTTTTTAAATAGAAGGCAAAAACCAAAAGTCACAAGTTTAATATTTTCATGTATGTATGCATTATCAAGTTCAGCTATAACTTATGGGTTTAATATAATGTGGTTAGATAGCTTGATTTTACTTCCAATTATTTGTGGTGGAATAGATGATATAGTAAATTCAAACAAAAATTTAATGTATGTCATAGCTTTAACTTTGACATTAATTACAAACTATTATATGGGGTTTATAATATGCATTTTTTCAGCAATGTATTTTGTATACAAACTAGTACTTAAAACCATAGATACTAAGAAAGAAAGGTTAAGAAAAATTGGAAGGTTTGCTATCTTTTCATTAATTGCAGTGCTCATTGCATGTGTAGTACTAGTTCCTGTGATGATAGGGCTAAGAGATGGAAGGATAAATGATGCAAAAGAGGAAGTAACATTTAAAAAGAATTTTATGCTTACAGATGGGTTAAGCAAGTTTTTTACAAATTCTTTCGGCGGTGAAGAAATAGGAAATACCGAACTACCACCAATTTTTTGTGGAGCCTTAGCAAACTTTTTGGTAATACTTTTCTTTATGAATAAAAAGATATCAAAAGAAGAAAAGCTTTGGACAGGCATATTTTTATGGGTTTTCTTTATGAGTTTTTATATCCAAGGACTAAATATTTCTTGGGTAATGGGAAATGAGCCCGCATGCTTTAAATATAGATATATTTTTTGTTTTACATTTATATATATAATAATTGCAAACAAGTCGTTTAAAAATATAAAAGATGGTGTGAAGTCTTGGCAGATGATTTTAACAGCATGCATTATACTCTTAATTGGAGTTTTTGTTTTACAGAAAAAATTGGACAACACAAATAGTTTATACTTGAAGTTAGATATAGCATTTGTGTTTGTAACATATATACTTATGGAAGTTCTACGTTTTGATTTTAGTAAAAATGAATTTTTAGGAAAGAATATACATAAAATAGTTGTTATAATTATAATTTTACTTAATACATTAAATCTTACAGTAAATACTTTTGATAGTCTTAAGATAATTATGAAAGGGCTAAGTGAAGAAATTATGTCAGAATATATAGAGACATCGAGAAAATATCAAAGTAGATATGAAGCAATTGAGGACTTTGATAATAGTTTGTATCGAATAGAGACAAAGGGGAATTTAACTATAAATGATGGCTTAGCTTTTGGAAGTAAAGGAGTGAATTATTCAGGTTCTACTTATTCAAAAGGTTTAACGGTATTTTTGCGAAATCTTGGATATTCACAACAACATGTCGCTGTGAATTCTGATGTAGGAAATACAAAAGCAATGGATATGCTTTTTGGAATTAAGTATGTAGCAGATAGGGAAAAAACGCTTGGTTGGAGAGACTATGAAGAGCAAAAGATAAGTAATCTATTATTTTACAAAAATAAATATGCTTTAAGCCTTGGATTTGGCGCATCAGAAAGTATATTAAAAGATGTGCAATTTGACATCTTCAATTGTTTTGAAAATCAAAATAATTTGCTTAAAAATATAGCGAACTTAGATGAAAATATTTTTGAAAGACATGAAGGAAATGTTACAAGAAATCTGATTAACCTTGAAGAAAGATATGACAAGGGAAATGAAACAAATAGAATGTT
>JAAVZQ010000073.1 GCA_022791735.1 Clostridia bacterium | reverse complement strand
TATTCATTTTTCTTATTGATATCATACACAATTGCATCTTCACTGTTGAATAATGCTCCTGCATCTGTTACATCTGTCTGTATCGGATCAATCTCATTATCTCCTGCAAAGTCATCAAAGTCTATTTCTCTTGGATTAAATCTATTGCTATGCTTTTGTTTGATATCCTCTCCTACAATACCCGTTTGGTATTTAGCAAAATCAAATTGTTTTACCTTGTGAGGTTCTTTATATTTTGCTCCCATAAAGTCTAGCGTTGCAACTCCAACAAAGCTCTTACCTTTATCATCTTTATATTTGAAAGCACAATTTTTAAACTTAAGTGCTTGTATTTTACCAAGCTCAAAGTTCTTCTTCCAGCCCCATCTAACACCTTTGAAATCTCCATAAGAAACACTCTTTGCTGAACCTTCTCCTCCCCAGAATTGATCTCCTGCTCCTTCACCTTTGATGCTCATGTCTCGGCTATATAACCAGTCTCTCTTATCTCCCATTTCTTGTGACCAAAATTCATTTTCCTCTGGTGTAAGATTTCCAAATACAATCTTTGATGTACAGTTTGAAAGAATTGTTCTTCTAGATGATTTTGTTGCATCTAATTGCTCTAAGTTTTGAATTGTTGCAATTGTTCCAACTTTATATTTTCTATATAAAGTAAACATACCTAAAGTTGCACCACATAAGAAATCTGCTGAGTCATCAACATATAATATGTGTGGTATTCTTGTACTTTCTGAACCTGGTCTTTTTATTACAGATCTTTGTAATGAAAGTAAGAAGAATAATCCTAAAGACTTTTGATGTTTACCACCTAAGTCTCCTCTTCTTGTACATACTATTGTAACTTCACCATTTTCAAGTGCTTGGTCAAAGTTTATATTATTTACTCTATTGCACAAAATATTTCTAAGTCCTGGTATTCTAAGTAAGCTATCCAATTGTGTAATTGCTGTATGTACATATTTTTCTGTGTCATTTCTCATTATACTATCTGTATAAAAATGCTTTTTAAAATATCCAAGTTGTAATCTGTGTTTTTCTACAAGCTCTGGATCTTCTTCTAGCTTTTTGCACATATCTACAACTAAATCAAAATCATTTAACATATTTAACATATCCTCAAGGTTTGGCAACAAGCCATTATTTAATCTTGGATACATTTCTTTTAATAATATTGCCAAATTTTCAACAGCTTGTGATGCTGAATTTTGGAAATATACTTCTTCTTCTGCTGGTCTTGAAGCATCATACATTGTTGCAAGTATTGATGCTATAACTCCTGAAACTTCTCCTTCTGAACCATAAGAAAATGGATTTATACCCATTGTATTTGGATTGCTTGGATCTACTATATTTACCTTTAAATTAAAGTTTTTAGCTACATCTAGCATCCTATCTGTTGATTCGTAATCAGGCGAAATAAATGTCATTCCAATATTTTTATATACAACCTTTGGACTATCTGCATATATCAATTTGCTTAAATATGCTTTGTATAACTTCTCTTTTCCTTCAATTGGCTCTAACATATTTAAGTCAAAGTTTTCATTTATATATTCATTTGTGTAAGGGCAATTTAGGTTTGCAAGTCCTGTTTTTAATGCTGTAAATCCAACTTCTTTTGATGCCTCTTTAATAAAATATTTCTTCTCCATATCACGTGCAAACATTGGCTCTAACATTAAAGCTGTTTTACCCATACCAGAAGGTCCACAAATAATCATTGGATCCGCTCTTCTGTTATCATATATTTTAACTGGTTTTCCTGTTTCTTTATCTATTGATATTACATTTTCAAAACTATATGCACCTGTTTGGGTATTTTTCTTAGATAAATCTATACCTGTATAATCCCAGATAGATTCTTTTATTGTTCTTGTATCCGCAACTTTTGCATAACACCACCAGAATACTGAGAAAAATGTTGTAAGTGGTATATACAAAGCTATTGCTTGGAAAGCTGGTTTTATTAAACTTGTATAATGAGTTGCTATTTCTACATAATTTGGAACTGACAAAAATGCTGCCCAAAGTCCCGCATTTACCCATTGTGAAACCATTGATATCGCTATTATATATAAAGCTATTGCATACATATAAATAATTGTAAGTTTAAATTTTCCTGATTCTGCATATTTTGAACATCCTGAAAATAAGAATGCACATACTGGACATGCAAGCGCTATTGTATAAGTAATTGGTCCCCAATATGAAATTCCTATTCCTGTGAATATCAAAAATAGCATTTCTACTATTCTATCTATTGCTATATATATAGTAAATAAAGTAAATAAATACGTAAAAAACGTATTTCTATCTGTTTGTAGTATTTTTAGTAATTTATCTATGTATTTCAAGCTTTCCACCGCCTTTTATAAACTTTTTTAATCTATCTAAAATTTCCTTTTTATTTCATATAAACATACACTTATATTATTGCACATTTTGTCTAAAAAATCAAGCATTTTGGCTAAGTTTGTATGTTTTTTTCGATATAAATATAGGTAATATTAATTAGTTTATCATTATTCAAAGAAGGGCGGAAAATCCGCCCTCCTTCATTGGAGCTGTTACTACTTTTTGCAGACCTCAATCCAGCTGATATTCCGACGGTAAATGATGTCCAATTTGTTGGTTCACCTAGCTACACTCTAAAGGCATCGCTGTCGGAAGTGGTGCTGAAGACATCGATGTCGGAAGTGGTATGGAAGGTCTCAATAGCATGCCGGTAAATCGTCTGCCTAGTTCTACCTCCCTTCGCGTCCTTCAAGTCCAGAACAACCACAGCATCGTCAACTTCATGAATGGTACCTTCAAATATCTTCCCACTCATCAAATTGATGACAACATGCGCTCTCTTGACCTTAAGGTCATCAAGGCGCGCCTTTTCATACCGTCCTATTCCTAACATGTTCTTAGCTCCTTTCAAATTTGAGGATAGCTTGCTACCCTACTTAAGTTTATTATAATACATTTGACATAAAAAAGCAACCCATGACCTTGCCATGAGCTACTTTGTGAATATATGTTGAATTTTCTAATCCAATAGTTTCAATTCCACATCTTCTACTTTATATTTTTTTGATGCCTCATCTAGCTTAAATTCTAATAAAGTTTTTCCTAGATTTTCTTCTATTTGTCTTAAATCTGTTGTGAAATATAACTTAATTTTAGATATTTCTACTCCTGCTGTAACTATTTCCTTAAACACTTCTTTTGTGTGAAGTTCGTCTTCACACACTATTATAAGTTGTGGAATAGTAGTATATCCAGAATCCATTGGTACAAAATTTTCATAGAAATCTTTATACATTTTCATTTTATCTACTAATTTCTTTTGCCAATCACTTTCTCTTCTTATTACTTCAAATACAAAGTTAATAGATTTTGAATTTTTTGTAAGCTTTACACCTCCGCCTGATGCTCTGAATGTCTTTCCTAATGTTTTTGCCGTTAAGCTTGGTTTAACAGTATATTCATCAAAAGCTTTTACTTTATTTAAGTAAGCAATTATTACTTGATTTCCTGCTAACCTCTTCTTTATCATAGCTACTGGTTTTGTATTATCTGACTGTTGCCATTTGCAGTCTGTGCCTCTTGAAGTAAGAAGATATTTACCCATTTTTTCTAGACAATAAATTCTATATATTCCCTTTCCATCTTCTGATGTAAAATAATATCTAGTAAGTATTTTTGATCTAATCAATTGGTCTAACTTATTGTTTAACTTATCTTGTGATTTATACTCAATTCCCTTATGGTCTAGCATTTGGCAAATTTGTCTTGAAGTCATAAATTCAAATTCATTAATTAATTCAATTATTGCAAAATGTAAATCATTTATATGTCCTAAATTAATCTTTTGAACAATTTGATTCATAGAAACATAGCCGTCTTTACCATCAAAAGTTTTTATTTCTCCCTCTCTTAATGCAAACGGTGATTTTTTTGCTTCAATTTCTTTATCTTCTACCATAATACCTCTCCTTTTAATTGAAAAATAATTGCGTTTTGACATTGTTGTTGCTCAGCCTAAGTCAAATCAATGTACACTCGTACACCTCATTGACGCTCTCCTTCGCACGACTAGCCAAATTCCCACTTCTTTTCCAATTAAGTATTCTTTTAAATTGTATTGTTATCATAAATTAATAACTTAACTTTTTTCTTCTCAGGAATAATCTTTTTAATAAATACATTAACATTTTGTCCATATTCTATATTATCTTTATATTCTGCAAGCCCAACAAGATTTGGAGTAAGCTCAATGAATATTCCATTTTTCTCTTTTTCTGTATCTCTTACTATACCTTGAACCACTGTGCCTTGTTTAAATTCTTTTATATTATCCTCCCAAGTCCCTAAAAGTTCTTTATATGTAAAAGAAACCCTATTTTGTTCTTTATCTATATCTTTTACCATTACCTGTACATTCTGTCCTATCTCAAACCTTTCACCTGGTGACTTTATCCTGGAAATACAAATATCCTCTATATATAAAAGTCCACTTATACCGGTTTTCTAATTCTATAAATACACCATAAGGTTTTATAGTCTTTACAGTTCCGGTTTACTAACATACCTCTTTCAAGATTAGTTTCAGATAAATTATATCTTTTGTACATCATTTTTTTATCCTCTTTCTTTCGTATATTCTATATTATACTATTAATTTTTTATTTTTGCAACTTTTCTACTTCTTTTTTCTCCAAATATCTCCATTCTCCGAAGTTTTAAGTCCTTTACAGTAATATTACCTATCTTTGTTCTATGCAGTGCTTTTACCTTTTTACCGTATAGCTTCACACATTTTTCTTACTTGCCTATTTTTCCCCTCATGTATTGTAATCTCTAGCCTTGAAATATTTTTTTCTTTATCAATTTTTAAAATCTTAATCTCTGCTTCCCTTGTTACATAATCCCCTATGTCAACTCCTGCCCTTAGCCTTTCTACTTCATCATTTGTAATTCCGCCCAATTAAAGTCACTGTATATGTTTTTGTAATTTCATGCTTAGGATGAGTTACTTTATATACAAAATCACCGGTCATTCGTAAGAATAAGAGCTCCGTGAAGTATACATATCAAGTCTTCCGAACAGGTACAACTCTAGCCTTAGTCTTAACTAAATCTAAAACTGTATCCCTTTTAAACTGGTCTTTTGCTGACGTAATATAACCAATAGGCTTATTTAAAAGAATATAAACAAAATCTTTATCCTTATTTTCTATTACTTTTCCTTTAAAGCTTACTACATCTTTACTAGGATTTATTTTAGTTCCAAGTTCAGTAATAATCTTACCATTTACTTCTACAAGACCTTCTACTATATACTCTTCACATTTCCTACGAGATGCAACACCATGACTTGCAAGAAATTTTTGTAATCTAACTTCTTCTTCCATTATTTAATCCTTTCAATTCTTTGAACCATTAAAATTATATATCTAAAGGTCCGCGCAGGGTAGTTCTATCTATGATTTTTTAATAACACCGCGTAAGCGACCAAACGAGCAACCGCGAGTGCGAAATGGAGTAACCGACATTATGAGCACGAAGTGCGTACAGATTAAAGGTTACGACACCAAGGTGTTATGAAAAAATCATAGATAACTACCCTGTCTACAGGACAAACTATATTCTAATTTTAATGTTTCATACTATTCAAAACCTCTTCAAAATACTCAGGCAAAGGTGCCTCAACCTTCATATCCTCATGTGAAGTTGGATGCCTAAACTCAATACTCTTTGCATGAAGCATTTGACCGAACAACCCCAAAAGGATTTTTCCCATTAGAATAAACCATATCGCCCACAACTGGATGCTTAATTTCAGCCATATGTACCCTTATTTGGTGAGTTCTACCAGTATCAATCTTTATCTCAAGAAGCGTAAAACCTTCGTACCTCTTCAAAACCTTAAAATGAGTTATAGCCTCTTTTCCATTTTTAGAAACCGCCATTTTTTTCCTATCTTTCAAGTCTCTTGCAATAGGCATGTTAATAGTCGCCTCATTCTCATTTATGACACCTCTAACAAGTGCAATGTAAATCTTGCTTGTTTCACGATTTTTAATCTGATTACTTATATCAATATGAGCCTTATCATTTTTAGCAACAATTAACACCCCAGATGTATCTTTATCCAATCTATGTACAATACCTGGTCTAATTTCTCCACCAATTCCTGAAAGAGAATCTTTTGCTATATTCATAATTGCATTAACAAGTGTACCGTCAGGATTTCCATTTGCGGGATGCACAACCAATCCCTTTGGCTTATTCACCACAATTATATCATTATCTTCATATAAAACATCTAATGGAATATCTTCAGCCTCTATACTTACTTCTTTAGGTTCATCCTTTTGAATTATAACCTCATCACCTAAAGCTACTTTATACGAAGGCTTTTGCACCTTTCCGATTAACCACTATATTTTCTTCGTCCAAAAGCCTTTGCACAGTTTGCCTTGACAAATCTGCATCTAACAATGTAACAGCCTTATCTAACCTTATTCCAGTTAAACTTTCATCAATTATATAATTTGCTTTAAGCATCTTCTTTGTCTACACTCAACCTTTCATACAATGTAAAATATTTATCTTTGTATAATTCTTTATAATTCTCATCTCTTCTTAAAAACATATTAAGCTTAGCATTAGTATAAACCATTGCATGAGTTATACTATAATCTTTAAATTTATCCTCATAATACGTACTAAGAGCCGATATACTAAGATAATCATCAAAAATCTTGCATCCCTCATTAAATTCTGGTGAATAAAGGTCTGCACGTGAATCTATAAACACAGGTATTTCTCTATATAACAAATAACTTCCGTAGTTATAATCATTATATAATTTCATTGTATTAAAATCTAAATTGCCTTTTTCCTTTTCCTCTAACATAAAGTTTGCAAGTTCTACTGGATATTGGTTTGAATTTATATATTCAGCATTAATTTTTCCTTTATATATGCTAAATGCTGTTAGTCCTAATAGTAAAACAGTTAGAGCTTTACCCTTCCAAGAAACCATTAAATGGGTAAATTCATCTGTTCCTGTTTTATCATATTTATTTACAAAATCACACATCATTTTTGAAATCGAAAGTCCACCTATGATTAAAAGCAAAGAAATTTGTCTTCTAGTCATAAATGTAAGCATAGTTAATCCTGCTAGCATAAACCCATCTTTTAAAGATATCTTTGTATCTGTAAATATCAAAAGTGAAAGCATAATAACCAACACTACTATTGCATTTGTTTCACTAGCAAGAACTAATGGTTGATGCTCTGATATTCCTTGTGTTGTGGTTCCTGAAAGTAGCTTAAATATATGTGTGTATGGCTCATCTCCAATTGGTGTCAAAAGTCCTGATGCAAAACAAATAACAGCTACAAGTATTAACCATTTTACCCCATCTCTTCTTACTAATTTTATTTTATATGGATTTTCTTCTCTTCTTTGTGAATTTGCTTTAAACTTTTCAAAACTTGCTTCCACTTTTGCAAGTTTTTCTTGTAATGCATCTATCTTTTCTAAATTTTTTCCCTTTTTTGCAATTTTCTCTATCTTGTTTTTTATTAGCTTTATTCTAAGTTTATGTGCAAAAAATGAATCTCTTATTTTTATTATAAAATATTCCGCAAAATATGGCAAAAGTAGCACAAAAAACACATAGAATACTGCCGCATGTAAGTTTGCTATAAGAGCACTTATAACTACTAGTCCTACTAAATACCTCTTTTTATTCGAACTTAAAAAGCATTCTACAAATAATATCTCAAGTATGAAAAGTATAAATGTAACTAATTGTGCACGTGCTGCTATAAAATCTTTAAGCAAAAACATTATAAGCATTGTAAGCGCAAATGAAAACAAATTATTTTTATTAACTTTAACCTGTGTTATATATATTATAATACCTAATATGCAACTCAAAACCGCTGTTGTTATATATATTCCTGTCATTCCGCCCATATTATATACAAAATAGGTTGCCACATCATATAGCCAATGTGGATATGTATATTTTAGCTCTGTCCACGCAAATGGATCTTCTCTATCTATTCCATTTTCTACAATGTGTTCACCTATACTTATTGTGTAAAAAGTATCATTTTGCAAAGTCTTTGGTGTTATTACAAACGAAAATACTAATATGCAAATAATTGCAAGTACATTAAATTTTATCTTTGTCTTCTCATCCATTGTTTATTCCTCTTCCTTCTTTCTAGCAATTAGTGCTTTTATTGTTTTACCTTCTTCAGTAAACATTTTCTCATGCTCTGTTTCTATATTATCTTCAAATATATTCTGATTATGCAAATCATAAGTTTTATTTATTATATCAAAACCTGCTTCTTCAAAATATTTCAAACTATCTGTAAAAAGCCCATCATCATCTGTCTTAAAATAAATATCTCCACCATTTCTTAAAAACTCCCTATATAGCTTAAGTTGCTTTGTATGAGTGAGCCTTTTCTTTCTGTGTTTTGGCTTCGGCCAAGGATTACAAAAATTTATATAAATTCTATCTACTACATCTTCTTTTGACATAAATAATGAAATTCTTTCTATATCATGCCTTGTGATTATTACATTATCTGTATCTTTCTTAGCTTCTTTGTAGACTTTTTCTATATTTCTTTTACTAAGCCCTAGCATTGCATCTACAAGGTCTACACCAATAAAATTAATTTCAGGATTTGAAACCGCAAGCTTAGAAATAAAAGCCCCTTTTCCACAGCCAAGCTCTATATATAGCAGTCCTTTATTTCTAAATATGCTATGCCACTTCCCCTTATTTTCTTCTGGATTATCTATGTAAAATGAGCATGCTTCAAGTTCAGGTCTTGCCCACTTTTTGTAACGTATTCGCATTTTCTGTCCTTTCTATTTTTTTATAATTCACAGCTTTAAATATTATAAGTCCGAGACAAGGTAGTTCCATCTATGATTTTTGAGTAACACCGCATAAGCAATCAAACGAGCAAAAGCGAGTGCGAAATGGAGTAACCGACATTATGAGCACGAAGTGCGTACAGATTGGAGGTTACGACACCAAGGTGTTAGAAAAAAATCATAGATAACTACCTTGTCTCGCAGTACATCATCAAACTCAAAAGCTGTGAATAATATTATTTAAAGTATTCTACACCAGACTCAAATAACTTCTGATCCATATTACCTGGCACATTTTTAATAACACCTGTATAGCATCTTTCAGAATGTCCCATCTTGCCAAGAATTCTACCATCTTTACTTGTAATTCCTTCAATAGCCCATGTAGATCCATTTGGATTATGAGCTATATCGTAAGTTGCGTTGCCATCAAAATCTATATATTGAGTTGCAATTTGTCCGTTTACTTTTAACTCTTCTAATACTTCTTCTTTAGCCACAAACCTACCCTCACCATGTGATATAGGTATAAGGAATTCTTCTCCTAAATCTACTTTATTAAACCAAGGTGATAACTTAGAAACTACTTTTGTTCTAGCCATTCTTGATTGGTGCCTTCCAATATTATTATACGTAAGAGTTGGCATATCTTCTGTCATATCTAAAATGTCACCATAAGGCAATAATCCAAGTTTTACTAGTGCTTGGAAGCCATTACAAATACCAATCATCAATCCATCTCTTTCATATAAATGCTTATGAATTAATTCCTTTAACTTTGGATTTCTAAACACTGTTGCAATAAACTTTCCAGAACCATCTGGTTCATCTCCTGCACTGAAGCCACCAGGAATTGCTATAATTTGTGCTTCTTCTATTTGTTTTGCAAAAGCATCTATTGAGGCTTGTACATCATTTGCTTTTAAATTTCTAAATATCTCTATTCTTGCATCTGCACCGCTATCCACAAATGCCTTTTTTGTATCCTCTTCACAGTTTGTACCTGGAAACGCTGGTATAAACACCCTAGGTTTTGCAAAATTTGATTTAGCAATTATAGCACATTTTTTATCACTAATTATAGTTTGAACCTTATCTGTAATCTCTCTTCCCTTAGTAGGAAATACCTTTTCAAGTGGTTCTTCCCAAGTTTTTATTAACTTATCTAAGTCTAATTTTACACCTTTTACTTCTATTGCTTTTAAATTTGTTGTATTTCCAAGTTTTTCCAATTTGTCATTTTCTACATCTTCTGCAAGTTCTATTACAAAGGTATTATACATAGGATTAAATGGATTTATATCTTTTTCAAACTTAAATCCAATCTTATTTCCTATACACATTTTTGTTATAGTCTCAGCTAGTCCTCCAGCTCTTACAGTCATCACAGAAATTGCCTTTTTATCTTGTATTAATTTACGTACAATTTCATAATTTGCTTTTAAGTCTTCAAAATTTGGTAAGAAATTATCATCCATTTTTGTTCTTAAAATTACAACTTTTGAATTATCCTTCTTAAATTCTGCTGAAACAACTCTTTCTGTATTTACAGTTCCAACACAGAATGATACAAGAGTTGGTGGTACATCTAATTCATTGTATGAACCTGACATACTGTCTTTTCCACCTATTGCTGCAATACCTAGTTTTTCTTGTACATAATATGCTCCAAGTAATGCTGCGAAAGGTTTTCCCCATCTTGTTTCATCATCTCTTAGTTTTTCAAAGAATTCTTGAAGAGTAAGCCATGCATTTTTATAATCTCCACCCATTGCTACATATTTTGATACAGATTCTAAAACTGCATACACTGCACCATGGAATGGGCTCCATATAGAAATTTCTGGATTATATCCAAAAGTCATAATCGTACCTGTTTTTGTATATCCCTTAAGTGTTGGAATTCTCGCACACATACCTTCTTCTGGTGTTAATTGGTATTTTCCGCCAAAAGGCATAAGCACAGTATTAGAGCCAATTGTACTATCAAATCTTTCTACTAGCCCTTTTTGTGAGCATACATTTAGTCCACTTATTGTTTCTATCCAAGCTTTCTCTATATCGGCATCTGAATGTTTTTTATTAAAATAGCTATTTGCATAAATAGGCTTCTCTACTGCTACTTTAGTCTTTTTTACATCTCCATTTGTGTTTAGAAATGCACGACTAATATCAACAATTAGTTTCTTTCTCCAATACATTTTTACTCTAGGTTCTTCTGTGACTTTTGCAACAACTGTTGTTTCTAGATTTTCTTTTTCAGCTAACTCTTGGAATTTTTGTGCATCTTCTTTTGCTACAACTACTGCCATTCTTTCTTGTGATTCTGAAATGGCAAGCTCTGTTCCGTCAAGTCCTTCATATTTCTTTGGAACTTTGTCTAGGTCTATTTCTAGTCCGTCTGCAAGTTCTCCTATTGCAACTGAAACTCCTCCTGCACCAAAATCATTACATCTTTTTATAAGTCTTGTCGCTTCTTCATTTCTAAATAATCTTTGTATTTTTCTCTCTTCTGGAGCATTACCTTTTTGAACTTCTGCTCCACATGTATCAAGTGATTTACTTGTGTGTGCTTTTGATGAACCCGTTGCACCGCCACATCCGTCACGTCCTGTTTTTCCTCCAAGTAATATTACAACATCTCCTGGAATAGGTCTTTTACGTACTACATTTTTAGCAGGTGCAGCACCAATTAAAGCACCTATTTCTAACCTTTTTGCTACATATCCTGGATGATATATCTCTGTTACTTGTCCGTGTTGCAAGTCCTATTTGGTTACCATAAGAGCTATATCCTCTTGCAGCTTCATTTGTAAGTTTTCTTTGTGGTAATTTATTTGGAAGTGTATCTTCTATCTTAGCTCTTGGATCTCCACATCCTGTAACTCTCATTGCTTGGTATACATATACTCTACCAGAAAGTGGATCACGAATTGCTCCACCAAGGCATGTTGCAGCACCACCATAAGGCTCTATCTCTGTAGGGTGGTTGTGTGTTTCATTTTTAAACATTATCAAATATTCTTCTTTTTGACCATCAACTTCAATTTCTGCTTTTATGCTACATGCATTTATCTCTTCTGATTCATCTAGGTCTTTTAGCATTCCTTTTTTCTTTAATTCTTTTACTGCAACTGTTGCTATATCCATTAAGCATATATCCTTAGCTTTTTTACCGTCATATACGTATTCTCTTGACTTTTTATACTCGTCAAATACCTTTTCTAGTAAATCCCATTTTATATCTACTGCTTCTAATTTTGTCATAAAGGTTGTATGTCTGCAATGGTCTGACCAATATGTATCTATCATTTTCATTTCCGTCATACTTGGATCTCTTTTTTCTTCATCTCTAAAATACCTTTGGCAAAATTTTAAATCTTCGATGTCCATTGCAAATCCATATTTCTCATAAAACTCTTTTACATTTTTATCTGTCATATCTCTAAAGCCTTCTACTATTTGTACATCATTTGGCACTTCTACTTCTGTTTCTAATGTTTTTGGTTTTTCTAAAGTACATTCCCTTGAATCTACTGCGTTTATTAGATATTTTTTTATCCTTTCTACTTCTTCTTCACTTAAATTTCCACTTAATACGTAGATTTTAGCTGATTTTGTAGCTAGTCTTTCTCCCCCTCCAATTATTTGCAAGCATTCTGACAATGAATTTGCTCTTTGGTCAAATTGTCCTGGCAAAAATTCCACACCAAACATCACTTCATTTTTAGCTGTTTTATATTCTTCTTCATAACAAATATCTACTTGTGGTTCTGAAAAGATTGTGCTTTTTGCTTCTTTAAATACTTTATCACTTATTCCTTCTACGTCATATCTATTTAGTATTTTTAAGTCTTCTATGTTCTTAATTTGCAAGTTTTCCTTTAAATCTTTTAAAACATCTTTTGCTTCTACATCAAATCCTTCTCTTTTTTGTACAAATATTCTTCTTACCATAAAATTACACATTCCTTTCTTATAATTCATTCTCGTAATAAGCATCTTCATCTACTTCATCTGTGTACATAACTTCATTATTTTCTTTATGTGTTCTATAATATTTTCCTAAGAATTCTGGTTTTAAATTTCCATCTCCAAAATAGAATTTGGTTCCATCAATAGCCTCTCCATTTTCATTGATTGCTCCCCATTTTCCATCTTGTTTTATACTTGCAAATCCATACCTATTAAATTCTGAAACATTTTCATATATAGGCTCAATTACAGTTTCTCCATTTCTGTTCTCAAATCCCCATTTTCCATCTTTTGAAAATGCAAATAATTTATTATCTTTAAATAATTCTTTCGAAGAAATTATCTTTCCATTATTATCTATAAATACTTTTTCTTTACTATTGTACGCTTCTATATAATTATCATAAATCGCAATAGACATAGATTTTAGTTTTACTATTTCGTTAAAATCTTTAGAAAATATTGTTACTTCATCACCGTCTTTACCCATACTTACAGCTTTTAGTAACTCTTTATCTCCTACTTTACTTAAAACATCATATTTAAAGTCTACAATCACATTATTGTCTTTGTCTATAACTCCATTTCCTTGTTTATTTGCTACAAAATATTTGTCAAATAAGTGATCCATATATAAATAGCTATTTTCAATTATCGTTTTACCATCTTTGTTTACTAAGCCATATAGATTGTCACTATTAGTTGAAATACATAAGCCTAAATTTTCTATTTCTTTCATACCAATAAAATTATTTTCTACCTTTTCACCTTTTTGGTTAAAATAAATATCATCATCATAAGCTTTTGCACATACATATGTACCATTAAACTTAATACTCCTATACTCTATTGGTATAATATTTTTTCCGCCTAGGTCAAATGCTCCATATTTTTCGCCTCTTTGTACTACTAATAAATTTGCAGTCCTATTATATGTTATTGATTGATATGCAAAGTCTATTACTTTACTTTTATTTTTCATTAATCCATATTGTCCATTTTTGGCTACAACCAAATATATATCTTTTCCATCTACCTCTACTAATCGGCTTACTTCTGTATACTCACTGTCTAAAAACTTTTTCCACTTATAATCTATGTACCCATATTTATATCCATCTTGAGTTTCTTTTTTTACAATATATCCTGTTTTTTCATAAGTTCCATCATAATATGTATCTGCAACAATTTCCTTATACTCAAATGGGATTAATACTTTTCCTTTGTTGTTTATTACACCATATTTATCATCTTTTTTGGCTAGTATTTCACCTTCTTTATACTTCACAGCCTCTAATTCATCATAAATAGCGTTAGCAACTACTTTTCCATTAAAATCAATTAGTCCGATATTTACCGTCTTTTTCAAATCTCAATACCGATTTCTCATAAGGAAAATGCGTATTTATACTATCTAAGCTTATTGCTTCAACTTTATCATATTTAGCAAACGCATTGTCTTTGTTCTCACTTATAACTTTAGTGTTTCCACTAGCGTTTTTACATATAAACACTGGCTCTTTAGGGTTTGGTATGATTATTTCATCATAAATAGCTTGTACAACCATTTCACCTTTCTCATTTAACACACCATATTTTCCAGCTGTATATACTTCAAAATATTTGCAGTCTTCTTCTGAAATTTTTTCTAATGTATATTTCTTTCCTCCTGAGTTTATTACAAAAAATGCTCCAATTGCTAATGCTAAAATACAAATTATTACTATTACTATTTTTTTTACATCGACATTTCCCATAAACATTAGTCCTTTTCTTTAAATTAAGGCGGTGCCTATCTCTCATGCGCCGCCTTTTTTGTTTTTATATACCATAATATTTTTTCATATACCAAGAAGTATAGTCAAATGGTTCCTGAGTTTCTGGCTTATTATATTCTAAGCCTTTTGTATCAACTGTTATGCTAGATATAACTATATCTTTCTCTGGTTTTGATGTTTTTGTCTCTTCTCCTGTTTCTTCATTTTTATCTACATGTAACTCTACTTCTGATATTTTATCAACTGTTTCCATTCCACTTATAACTTTACCAAATCCAGCATATAGACCATTCAAGCTAGGTGCATCTTTTTGACATATAAAGAATTGGCTTCCTGCTGAATTGTATCCTTCTCTTATAACCTCTCCTGAATAGCTAAATCTTGCCATTGATATAACTCCTCTTTCATGTTTTAGAGTATTTTTCTTATATCCATTTTTTATGAATTCTCCAACTATTGTATATTCTTTATCTGCATCAGAACCTTTTTCAATGCTGCTGTCTATTGCACTTAAAGTAGGTCCACCATTTCCTGTTCCTTGTGGATCACCCATTTGTATTACAAAGTTTTTCTCAACTCTGTGTATAATTAATCCATTGTAAAATCCATTATTTGCAAGTGTTATAAAGTTATTTACTGTATTTGGTGCAATTTGTGGGTATAACTCTACTACTATTGGTGTTTCATATCCTTCTATTGTAATTGTAGCTATTGGGTTATCTTTTACACCTTTAAAATTTCCTACTATACCTATTACCACTGTTCCCATAAGTATTATAAGTATAATTATTGCGATTACCATTAAAACTATTTTATTTTTCATTTTTCCAAATCCTTCCTATTTTTTTCTTAATTCATTTAATCTGTGATATTCTTTCTCTCCGTCTACTACTCCGTTCTACACTAATCACTTCTTTTGTTTTAAAATTTATTATTACAGCACTACTTGTATTTTTTATATCAAATGTATTCTCAAGGTCTTTTATAGAAAAGTACCTATATATACTTTGTCCGTTTCTCAGTATAATACTCTGGATCAGTTATACTTATATTTCTGTAGTCAATAGGTCTAATCTGATAAAGTATATCCATTGCTGTTGCTGACTCGGTTATATTTTTGCCTAATGGTACATCATTCAAACTTACATAGTCTGTGTTTGTATCCATAGACATTTTTTGATATGTTTTATCAACTACACCTTGTACTTGTTGCATTTCATAAGAAAAGTTTTGCAGTTTTACACCTGATATAGATAATGAACCTGTTTGCACCGTAGTTGCTACTAATATAATTAATATTATAACTGTAACTACAAGAGTAATTAAAGTTATTCCTTTTTCGTTTTTCAACGCTTTCACCTCATTTGTGGTCTTTTATATCTTTAGTTTATAATAGTCCGTACCTCTTTCATTGCATCTTTTATATTTTTCACACCTATTATATCTAATTTTAGTTTTTCTTTCAATAGTTTTTTATTATTTTCTGGAATTATACATTTTTTAAACCCTAATTTCTCTGCTTCCTTTAATTGTTTTTCTACCATCGAAACACGTCTAACTTCGCCTGTTAAGCCGAACTTCGCCGTATTACAACTATATCACTTGGAATAGATTTATTTTTAAAGCTTGAACATACACTTAAAATTATTCCAAGGTCTATTGCTGGTTCATTTATTCTAATTCCTCCGAACTACGTTAAGATAAGCGTCTTGGTTTGAAAGCGGAATTCCAGCTCTTTTCTCTATTACCGCCATAAGAAGTGTAAGCCTATTATAATCTATTCCATTTGCAGTTCTTCTTGGAAATCCAAAAATTGTCTGTGTTGTTAACGCTTGAAGTTCTACCAAAATTGGTCTTGTTCCCTCCATTGTAGACACTATTACCGAACCTGCTGGATTTTCACTTCTTTCTGAAATCAGTACATCTGACGGATTTAAAATTTCGTTCATTCCTTCGCCCTGCATTTCAAACATACCAATTTCGTTTGTCGAGCCAAATCTATTTTTTACTCCGTCTTAATATCCTATATGCAAAATATCTTTCTCCTTCTAAATATAAAACTACATCTACCATGTGTTCTAGCACTCTTGGTCCTGCTATATTTCCGGTCCTTGGTTACATGTCCAATTATTATTGTTGTAACACCTTTATCTTTACACATTCTCATAATTCTAGCTGTTATTTCCCTTAACTGACTTGTGCTTCCGTGGCATTGAATCTACTTTATCAGAATATATGGTTTGTATAGAGTCTATTATAACAAGTTTTGGATTTTTCTTTTCTATCTCTGACTCAATCAAGTCTATATCAGTTTCTCCAAAAAACATAATATTATTTTTATTTATATTTAATCTGTCTGCTCTAATCTTTATTTGTTCTGCCGATTCCTCTCCTGACACATATAGTACAACATCTTCTGTTTGTACTTTATCACATATTTGCAAAATTAATGTGGATTTTCCGAATACCGTGGTTCTCCACCAAGCAAAATAAGCGAACCATCAACTAAGCCTCCACCAAGCACTCTATCTAATTCAGAAAACCCAGTAGAAAGCCTATTTATTTCTTTATATGCTACATCTTTTAGCGCAACTGGCTCTGAATTTTGCTTATTCTGCTTTTTTATTTCTAATTCTTTTGCGTCTAGTTTTTGCTCAAAAAATGTATTCCATTCGTTGCAGGCTGGACATTTCCCAAGCCATTTGCCTGATTCGTAGCCACAGCTTCCACAAACAAAAACTGTTTTCTGTTTCGCCAAATTTATCTCCTCCCTCATTCAAACAATAATCAGCATCTTGTTTGAATTTGTTTTTTATTATATGGTTCACAGCTAATGAAACCCAAAGTCCGCGCAGGATAGTTTCATCTATGATTTTTGAGTAACACCGCGTAAGCGATCAAACGAGCTTTGCGAGTGCGAAATGGAGTAACCGACACACTAAGCACGAAGTGCGTACATTTCGGAGGTTACGACACCAAGGTGTGCGAAAAAATCATAGATAACTATCCGTCCTCGGACAAACGATATTTAAAAGCTGTGAATTACGCTCTATTATTATAATTCTAGTCCATCTATACAATTATCATAAATAAATTGCTTAATCTTTGCATTCTCATTTGTATTATAAAACTCTGAAAGAAGCATATTAAATTCTTGAAGCTTAGTATCAGGAATTCTTATAATTCCTGCCCCACTTTGTATCATAATCTTATTTGCACAAATAGTACTTGTTCTTTTATTTCCATCCCAAAAGAGTTGACTTCGCATACCATATAGCATATATTCTATTGCTCTTTCTGTTTCATTTTGTATAGATAAAATCTCTTTTAGTCTTTTTTCTACATCTTCTTTATTAGGAATTTCCAGTATATATTCTACTCCTGTGATTTGCACCTTTCCGTGTTCTTAACTTTCCCCATTCTAAGCTTTCATTTTTTGCTACTATCTCATTAATTTTGCAAATAAAATCTAAATCAACCTTTCCTTCTATATTATTTATAAGATATTTCCAAGCATCTCTTAAATTTAATATACATTCTATATCATTTAACTTTAAATTTGGAACGTTGACACCATCAAGTATTGTCTTTGTTTCTGAAAACGTTACATTTATTCCCTCTATCTTAGCATTCGAATATACATTATCTAATAAATTTCTTTTTGCTAAAAATACATTTTGTTCTAATGTTAGGTTATATTTATTTTTTATTGATTTACTCCTCATATATTCTATGATTTAGAATATGTGTTTATTATACATAATTTACAATTAGATTGCAATAGCTTATACGCAAAAAAGATGTAGACATAAAATTGACTTTCTTGTAGAAATTTGATATAATTGACCACGAATGCTGAAAATGGCAAATAAATTTATGAAAGGAATGCTTTTTATGTCAGACATTATTAATGAGCGTGACTTTATAAGCAAACGCTTTGACTTCTTACGTGTTCTGCAATCTGAGAACCTTAGCAAAAGGAACATTGAAGAAGTTAAACGGGTATTAAACGCCTCTAGATCGACGGCTGATAGAATTAAGCAGGATTTAATCGACGCAAACGTAATTACTAGCAAATTAGTTATCAATCAAAAGCTTGCTACATTTATTGGAATTAGCATATCATACGGCGAAATTGAACTTTGCGTTGTAGGGCTGGATTGTAAGGTAATTCCATGGGGAAATATATTACCCAAAACCAATTTTAGCCACAAAGAGTTCAATGGTAAAATTAATTTTGACTATTCTAGTTCAGGACTTATTAGCATCTCTACTTTTATTAATGAGTTAATTATGGCAGTGCAATCTATTCTTCCTGTCAAAGCAATATGTTTTTCCTTTGATAACGCAGATTTAAAAAATAGGACCTTCTCTCTTGTAGAATATCCCAAAGAAGATTGTGCATATTCTTTTGACGCTTTTTGCTTGTGTTACTTTGGTGAAATGCAAAAAGATACAGCATTATTTTTAGAGCGCAATACCATATGCGGGCTGGTATCAAATGAATTTTCTATGCTAAGGAGAAGCTACAACAGCTTGTATTTCAATATCGAACCCAACGGCTGTTTTGCATCAGTAATATCTTTCAACACCGTTCACAGTGGTTACAATATGCAAACCTTAAATCTTTCAGGGATACTTGACAAAAATGAGAAAAAGGCTTTAGTAAAAAATGACATTGCTGACAGCGAATTACTATCAATATGCATCAAAATTCTTAAGGCTCTAATAGTGCCTTTAACACCTGATTTGATTTACATTAGTGGAAAAACAATACATCAAAATTCCAAGCTTCTTAGCCTCTTATCCTTCCAAAAAGCGGAAATTATCAGTTTATGCATGGCAAACAATTACAACCCTGAGATAAAACTGCTTCCCAATTCACTAAGTAAAGGTACTGCAATTATGGCAATGTATCAATACTACGGTTGGGACTATTCCTGTCTTTAAGCATTTCCTATCATTGTAATTATCTATTTAATTGCAAACTGAAAAGGGGCTCCGAATGGGAGCCCTTTTTATTTTATCTAAACTGTCTACTTTCTAAGCTCTGCTTTAAATTCTTTTCCAGTAGCTTCAACAATCTTATCCAAAAGTGGATTAATCTCATCATCAGTTAATGTCTTATCTTGAGAACTAAAAGTCAAAGAATATGCTAAACTTTTTTTACCATCTTCAATGCCTTTGCCTTCATACACATCAAATACCTCTATATCCTTCAAATTTCCACCACAAGCCTTTTTTATAGTTTTAGCAAGCTCTAATGCCTCTACATTTTTATCTACAACTAAAGCTATATCCTTCTTTACAATTGGGAACTTTGATATTTCTTTGTATTTTGGTTTACCTGTATTAATTGCTTGTAATTTATCAATATTTATTTCAGCTACAAATACGGCGTTTTCTGTAAGCTCTGGATGAACTTTTCCGAATAACTCCAATAGCTTTTCCATTTACAATAATATCAGCTGTTTGACCAGGATGTAATTCAGTTATGGCAGTCTTTGGTACTACAAAACTATATCTGTTTTCATAGCCTTGGCTATTTAGCATCTCCTCAATAATACCTTTAATTATATAGAAATCAACAGCTCTTCTTTCATTTATACCAGTGTAGAACTCACCTGTCATAAGTATACAAAGTTTTAGTTCTTCACCATATTCTCCCTGTCTTTTGAAAAATCCTTTTCCAAGTTCAAATATAGATATATCCTTATTTCCATGAGCCACATTATACTCATATATCTTAAATAGAGAAGTAATAGGTGTATATCTTAAAGTATTTCTATCTTCACTCATTGGATCTAATAACTTCACAGCTTCAAATTCATCATTTGTGAACCTATTTACCTCTTTATCATTTATCAAAACATAAGATAAAACTTCATTCAAGCCTAAAGCGACCATTTTATTTCTAATGCTTCTTAATTCTCTATTGAACTTTCCAGGAATTGTAGGAACTTTTGGAAGTTTACCTTCGATATGATTTACACCATAAATACGTCCTACTTCTTCAATTAAATCTTCTGCTATGTCTATATCTATTCTTCTTCTAGGCACTGTAACAGTTATATTTTCATCCTTTGCTTCTGCCTTAAATCCTAATCTTCTAAAAATATCTATAACTTCATTTAATGATATATTTGAGCCAAGAATACGATTTATCTTTTCAAGAGTTACCTCTATTTTCTTATCCTCTTTTTCAGTCTTATCATACACTGCCGTTCCAGAAAGTATTTTTGCATCTGCATATTTTTCAAGTAAAGCACATGCCCTTTCAATTGCCATATAAGTTCTATTTGAATCTAAGCCTTTTTCAAAACGATTGCTTGCTTCACTTCTTACAATCTTCTTAGAAGTTATCCTTACCTTTACTCCATCGAAAATTGCAGCTTCTATAATTATATTTTTTGTATTTTCCTCAATTTCAGTATCAAGTCCACCCATAACACCTGCAAGACCTATTGCTCTTGTACCATCAGAAATAACTATATCATTTTCTGATAATTCTCTATCTATACCATCTAGTGTTGTTAACTTTTCTTTATCTTGTGCCATTCTCACTTCTATTTTATCATTTAATCTATCAGCATCATAGAAATGCAAAGGTTGACCTGTTTCAAGCATTACATAGTTGCTTATATCAACTACATTATTTATTGGTCTTATTCCACTTGCAAGTAGTCTATTCTTAATGAAATCTGGGCTTTCTTTTATATTTACATTTATTGCCTTTTTGGCTAAAAACATTTTGCAATTATTAGTTTTAATATCTAATTTAAAACTATCATTTATATTTTCTTTTTCTTCTTTATGAGATAAATCAATATCTTTTACCTTTTTATCATATATTGCACCTAATTCATAAGCCATGCCAAGTATACTTAGTAAATCTCCTCTATTTGCTGTAAGTTCAAAATCTACAACCTCATCATCTAGTCCCATATATTTTATTGGATCATCACCAGGTTTTGCATCATCACCTAAAACATGTATACCTTTTTTATCTTCCTCACTTTGGAACTTACTATCAATTCCAATTTCTGATAAAGAGCAAATCATACCATTAGACTCTTGCCCTCTTATCATACCTTTTTTTATCTTTATTCCGCCTGGAAGCTCTGCTCCATTTTGAGCAACAATTACCTTTTGACCTTTTGCCACATTCGGTGCACCACATACAATATTTAATACTTCTTTTCCAATATCAACTGTACAAACATGTAAATGGTCTGAATCTGGATGCATTTCACAAGTTTTAACTTCTCCAATAATAAGGTTTGTCGCATTAATCAACTTTCCGGCCTCATCATATTCATTTCCAGCATCTGTCATATCCTCAGCAAGCGTTTTTATATCAACATCTATATCAATATAATCTTTTACAAAATTTTTACTTAATTTCATATATTCATCCTCATTTCTATGATTTAGTATTTTTGCTTTACAAATCACAGCTACATCTAACTCAAAGTCTGTGCAAATATCTAAACTTAATTAGCTGTAAACTGTAACTATTACTTTGAAATATAAATTAAATTTGAAAAAAGCGTATTGAAAGTAATTGAGCTTAGAAATTCTTAATTCATTTTATGGAAAGAGTTCACATACCTGTGGAAGGGTGCCATAAAATGGATTTAGAATTTCTACGAAAATTAGCTTGAACGAGCATTTTTGAAAATTTAATTTATATTTCATTATTTATCTATTAAATTGACTTAAAAACCTCACATCATTCGCATACAAATAACGCATATCTGGTATACCATACTTAAACATCGCAATTCTCTCTAATCCCACTCCAAACGCAAATCCTGAATATTTGTCAGGATCATATCCGCACATTCTAAGCACATTTGGGTGAACCATTCCAGAACCGAAGTATCTCAATCCAGCCTGTTTGTTTGCACAAGTTGCAACCTTTTCCACCACACTTAAAACATGATACATCTACTTCATAAGATGGTTCAGTAAATGGGAAGTAGCTAGGTCTAAATCTTAATTTTGAATTCTCACCAATAATTTTTCTAGCAAATATTTCAAGAGTTCCTTTAAGGTCTGCAAGTGAAATATTTTCATCTATTACTAAGCCTTCTGCTTGTGTAAATTGGTGTGAATGTGTTGCATCATCTTCTCTTCTATAAGTCTTACCTGGACAAATCATCCTTATTGGAGACTTCTCCTCATTTGCAAGCATTGTTCTTGCTTGAACTGCTGATGTCTGTGTTCTAAGCAAATGCTCTTCTGTTATGTAAAAACTGTCCTGCATATCTCTTGCTGGATGTCCCTGTGGTAAATTCAAAAGTTCAAAACAAAATCTATCTGTTTCAAGTTCTGGCCCCTCTTCTACTGTATATCCCATTGAAACAAACAAATCCTCTATCTCTTCTATTACACTATTTACTGGATGTTTTGAACCTGTTTTTATTTTTGTACTTGGAAGTGTAACATCTATTTTTTCACTCTCTAATTTTTTAGCAAGTACAATCTTTTCTAATTCTTTTTCTTTCTTAAAAATAGCTTCTTCTATTTCTTTTCTTATACTATTTGCTAAGCTTCCAATTATTGGTCTTTCTTCTTTTGAAAGACTTGCCATATCTTTTAATACATTTGAAAGCTCACTTTTCTTACCTAGATATTTTATTTTAATTTCATTTAAAGCTTGCATATCTATAATGCTTTGTAATGCTTCTTTAGCCTCTTTTTCAATCTTCTCAATCTTCTCTTTCATAGCTTTTTGTCTCCTTTATTTGATTTTCTCTATGACCTCATCTATACTTAAAGTCTCCTGCTCACCTGTTTGCATATTTTTTAAACTAATTTGATTTTGGTTTACTTCTTCCTCTCCAATTACTGCAACATAAGGAATTTGTAATTTGTCAGCATATTTAAATTTTGCTTTTATCTTTTTATCTCCAAGTGAAGTCTCTACGTTTATTCCTGCATTCCTTATAGCTTCAGCAACACCAATTGCATATTCTATATTTTCTTCTGACATAGTAGCAACTAAAATTTTAGAAATTGCTTTTGGTTCATCTTTTAAAATATTTTCCTTTTTCATTTGATAGAAAAATCTTGTAAGCCCAATAGAAATACCTACTCCTGGAAGCTTTTTATCTGTATAATACTCTGCTAGGTTTTCATACCTTCCACCTGAACATACACTTCCAAGTTTTTTGTAATTATCTAAAAATGTTTCATATACTGTACCTGTATAGTAATCTAGACCTCTTGCAATTGTTAAATCTACTTTAAAATTCTTATCTGGTACTTTATATGTTCTTATCATTTTTACAACTTGTTCAAGCTCTGAAACACCTTCTACAAAAACTGGTTCAGTAATTCCAAGTTTATTTAATTCTGCTATTTTTCCATCTGTATCTCCCTCTATTTCAATAAAGCTTATAATTTTTTCTATTTTTGCTTTTTCTACACCTTCATCTTCAAGTTCTTTTATAACATTTTCTTTTCCTATTTTTTCTATTTTATCGATTACTCTTAAAATATCCCCTGATTTTTCTTCTAAATCTAGTGATTTAAACAATCCATTAAGTATTTTTCTGTTATTTATACATATTGTAAAATCCTCAAAACCTAGACTTTTAAATGTAGAATAGATTACACTTGGGATTTCTGCGTCATTCATAATACTTAAACTTCCATCACCAATTATATCTATATCACATTGATAAAATTCACGGAAACGTCCTGCTTGTGCTTTTTCGCCTCTATAAACCTTGCCTATTTGATATCTTCTAAAAGGAAAGCTTAGTTCTCCAAAATTTGCTGCTACATATTTTGCAAGAGGAACTGTCAAATCAAATCTAAGTGATAAATCATTATCACCTTTATTAAATCTATAAATCTGTTTTTCTGTTTCCCCCCCTGCCTTTGCAAGAAGTACTTCTGATGCTTCAATTATTGGAGTATCAAGTGGCAAAAAACCAAATTTCTCATATGATTTTTGTATTTTCTCCTTTATACTATTAAACTCTATCTGGTCACTTGGCAATAACTCCATAAATCCTGGTAAAGTTTTTGGTTCTACTTTGTTTTTGTCCATATTCTAATACCTTCCTTTTTCTCATTCTAAAATCTGTGTTTTATTATATATTAAAAATGCTCAAATTACAAGAATTTGAGCAAAAAAAATAGGCTTTATTTTTAAAAGCCCTATTTTAATTCATCTCTGTTACTTTTTACTGTATCTAATGTTTCTTCTAGTAAATCTTCTATTCTTCCAAGTAATTCATCTGCATATTCGTTTGTACGTCTGTTTAACTCCTCAGCATGTTCTTTTGCTCCATTTGATATTTCTCTTGCCATTTCGTTTGCTGTTTCTATAATTTCTGCTTTTTGTGCATATGCTTTTTTGGTTATTTCATGCTCATCTATCATAGCAATAATTCTATTTTCTGCTTCTTTTACAATATCATCTGCTTCTTTTTGGGCTTCAATAAGTATTCTTGTTCTTTCCTCTTTTACCCATTTAGCTTGTTTCAATTCCTCTGGAAGTTTTATTCTAATTTCTTTTATTAAATCTAATAATTCGTCTTTATCAACAATACCCTTATTTGTCAAAGGCATTTTTCTTGCATTTTCTATTGTTTCTTCCAATGTTTCTAATAATGTAAATATTTCCATAAATTACATTTACTCCTTTCGACCTACGAAAACAAGTTTTACACGTCCATACTTTCTTACATTAAGAACATTTGCATATTCTTTTATGCTATCTATGTATTCATTTTCTCTGTCAGTTTCAAATACGACTATTCCTTCTTCTTCAAGCATATTGTTTTTCATGATAATTTCTATTGCATCTATTCCAAAATCTGTTTTATAAGGAGGATCCAAGAAAATAATATCAAACTTCTTGTCCTTCATATCTTCTAATGTTTTCTTATAGTCCTTATTTATAACCTCTATTTCTTCTGTAAAATGACATTTTTGTATATTTGTTTTTATGATTTGTATTGCTTTTTTTGAATTATCACAAGAGATCGCATATTTAGCGCCTCTACTAATGCTTTCTATTGCTAATGCTCCACTTCCAGAAAATAAGTCTAAAACTTTTGCATCATATATGTAACTTTGTATTATATTGAATAATGCTTCTTTAACTCTATCTAATGTAGGTCTCGTGTCTTCACCACTCAATGTATCTAATTTTGTTCCGTCTTGCTTTACCACTTATAATTCTCATCTGTCCTCTTAACTCACTTTATATTTTATTAGATTTATTTTATAAGTCAATAGTATTTACAAAAATGTAATAGAAACTTAATACATCTGTAATATTATGTATATAGGAATTTATTATACACTATGTTTATAATTTTTGCAAGCCAATGAAAAAATTTTTTTGAAAAGTTTTGTATTTTGTATTGACAGGCATAAAAAAAAATATTATAATTAATTGCGTTGTAAGAATATTTGGGTAGGTGGTCGAGTGGTTAATGGCACCAGACTGTAAATCTGGCCGCGAGAGCGTACGTTGGTTCGAATCCAACCCTGCCCACCAAAGGATAATATCGTCGCACCAGACGAAAAAACGATTAAATCGACTGTAAAAGGTCGATTTTTTTCGTGCCTAAGTATTGAAATTTTCAGAAAGGTGTGATATTATGTTAAACATAATCAAGAAACAAATCAATATTAGTAAAGAACTAAATTCTAAAATTGAGTGGGCGTGCCAATTAAAACTAAAAGGAAAGGAAAAACCTAAAATTTATCAAGGCTCATTAAGAGTTATTGAACATAGCAATTTAGCATATGTAGAGCCCCATAGATTAGTGATTAAAAATAATCTTTATTTATTCTTTAATGAACACGATTATTTTTATGTGAATGATTTGAGAAACAAATATCCGTTATCTCAATTAAAAGATTACATAGCAAGGCATTGATAATTTTAGAGTTTTTAAAAAATTATACTATATTGGTTTATTTGTGATATTAAAAATAAGTTAATATAAATAAATTATAAAATTCTAAAAGTGTCAATAGTCAAATGCTAATTGCAAATTGCTATGTGACACTTTTT
>JAAVZQ010000145.1 GCA_022791735.1 Clostridia bacterium | reverse complement strand
GCTGATGTTTGATATGCTATATTTGACATGTCTACACTTCCTAGGCTTGTTCCTTGTCCATTTTGCCATCCTGCTGGATATTTTGCTACCCAAAATCCTGCTATATCACTACTCCATCCGCCATTATTTATATCTGTGCCAAATGCTGGATGTAGTGTGTATCCTGCTGTGGTCGCTGTGCTTGTCCCTTGTATAAATCTTACATCTATTGTTTTTGCTGTACTGTCTATCTTATATTCATATCTTGGTATCCACACCCACATACTTCCGTCGGCTGTTCTTGCATTTGCCCATTTCTTATTTGCTGTATCATAACTATACCAATTATTCCATTCGTCTTCTGTACTGTTTTCTGTTAAGTCTACCCATGTGCTTCCATTATGATATACTGGGATTAATCCTGTTCCTTCAACCTTTGGACTATTTACTTTTCTTGCTTCATCATAACTTCCGTTTTGAGGTGGTCTTGGCATTGGCGTTGGCTCGGCTGTTGGTGGATTTTCAGTTTCACTTGGCTCAGTTGGTTCTGGATTGTTTCCTCCTATGTCATAGCTCTCTATTTTATTTACTATATCTTGTATATTTTTATCTAAATCATCAAATGTGATTTGTTCTTTTTTCTGTGCATCTGCATAATTTACTGCTCCATTTACTGCTGTATCTATTATTCCACTATTAAATGCTGCATTTATTGTTACTGCTGCTAGTATCACTAGTACAATTATTGTTATTATTAACGCTACTAGTGTTATTCCGCTTCTCTTGTCTCATTCTCATTAGTTTTTCTCTCCTTATCTCTTTGATTTTTGGATGTGCTCATTCCACATTTTGAAGTCTAAGGCACAAGCACGGCACGGAATCCGACGCTTTGCCTTGTCAACAAAGTCCGCATCAAGACCGAATGCAAATACTCCGCAATTACCCTCGGATTGATTGAAAGAGCCACCACGTGTGAATATTGGATAGCTTGAACTGACGAAATCAGCACAGTCGCCATGCCATTTCTTAGTTTCCATAATTGCGTCTCCTTGTTTATTCTCATTTTCTGTGTATACTGTTACATATTTACTATTTGTTATTGTTATTCCTGCTGCGTATGATGGATTTGATCCTAATAAAAATCCTACTGTATACTCCCATACACATCCACTCATATCATATACTCCTGTGATATTCTGTGTTGTACTTGTGTTTGTTACTGTTTCTGGGCTTGTTACTGCATATATTCCTGTTGGACTATTGTTTTTGCTAGTATCGTTTATTGTTACCTCTGCTCCATTCATTCCATATTTACTATGGGCTAGATATGCCACTGCTCCCCATTCACTATTTTTTTGCAAATGACTATCTACATTTCTTAGTCCATATCTAGTTGCATCTTTTATATCCTGTGATAATGTATATGCATCTCCTATTGTTATATAGTTATATGCATAAGTGTTTGATTTAAATTCTGGGTAACTCATTTGTTTACTTGGACTTGTACTTCCATCATAAGTAATACCTACTGACGTTGTTTGGTATTCTTTGCTTGACCTTTCTGGTGTTCCTATGCTTGTCTCGCCATCTGTTCCATTTTGCCATCCTGCTGGATATTTTGCTATCCAAACTCCTGCTAATTCTTTATCCCAGCCTCCATTGTTAAATCCATTTGCTGTATCATTCATAAATGCTGGGTGCACTATATAGTCATCACTTGATTTTACTATTCCTGTGCTGTCTGTAGTATATCCACTTGTTCCTGCTTTTACATCTGTTTTTATAAATCTTACATCTATTGTCTTTGCTGTGCTATCTATTTTATACTCATATCTTGGTATCCACACCCACATACTTCCATCAGCTGTTCTTGCATTTGCCCATTTCTTGTTTGTTGTATCATAGCTATACCAATTATTCCATTCATCCTCTGTACTATTTTCTGTTAAGTCTACCCACGTGCTTCCATTATGATATACTGGAATTAGCCCTGTTCCTTCTACTTTTGGTGTATTTACCTCACCATTCCAGCTTCCATCTTGAGGCGGTGTTGGAATTGGATTATTTCCACCTATATTATAATCTTCTATTTTATTTACTATATCTTGTATATTTTTATCTAAATCATCAAATGTGATTTGTTCTTTTTTCTGTGCATCTGCATAATTTACTGCTCCATTTACTGCTGTATCTATTATTCCACTGTTAAATGCTGCATTTATTGTCACTGCTGCTAGTATTACTAGCACAATTATTGTTATTATTAACGCTACAAGCGTTATTCCGCTTTCTTCTCTTATTTTCATTAGTTTCTCTCTCCTTTTTTGTTTTTCTAAAACACACTGTTTTTAATAAATTAATATTATCATTCATTCGAATGCCTGTCAACAAA
This sequence comes from Clostridia bacterium, assembly GCA_022791735.1. GTDB lineage: Bacteria > Bacillota > Clostridia > TANB77 > CAG-508 > JAAWPK01. The sequence continues at coordinate 426 of JAAVZQ010000145.1, read as the reverse complement.
TTTTTAATCGATTTGTTAAAGGTCACACAATTTATTATGTAATTTTTGACTATATAACGCATAATTTTAGGTCCGTGTAGGGTATTCATCTATTGTTTTTGAGTAACACCGCGTAAGCGACCAAACGAGCTTTGCGAGTGCGAAATGGAGTAACCGACATTATGAGCACGAAGTGCGTATAGATTGGAGGTTACGACACCAAGGTGTTAGGAAAAAATCATAGATAATACCATGCATGGACAAACGTTACTTAAAATTGTTTTCACTTATCATTTATCCTAGTATTACCTATTTTTTTAATTTTATGAGTTTTTGTATATGAGTAAAATAATCTGGGGAAAAAATTAAAAGAAAAAATAAAAAAACAAAGACACCTATGATATAATTTTGTTAGTGAAAAACAAAATAAAAAATATTCGAGGTGTC
>JAAVZQ010000167.1 GCA_022791735.1 Clostridia bacterium | reverse complement strand
GAAAACTTTTCCATATATTCAGACATATCTATTCTTACAATATTCTTTTCATCATCAAATAAACTTTCTGCAAGTGCTTTTGCAAGCTCTGTCTTTCCGTACTCCTGTTGGACCTAAAAACATAAATGAACCAATTGGTCTTTTTGCGTCTGCAATTCCTGCTCTTGAACGCATAATTGCTTCTGTAATTTTTTCTACTGCTTCGTCCTGACCTATTACTCTTTTATGAAGTATATCATCTAAATGAAGTATTTTTTCTTTTTCTCCTTCTACAAGCTTTGAAACTGGTATTCCTGTCCATCTTGAAACAATCTTTGATATTTCATCTTCTGTAACTTTATTTCTAAGCAAACCTTCTTCTTTGCTTTTTTCTGATATTTTTTCTTCTTCTTCAAGTTCTTTTTGAAGTTCTGGCAATTTTCCATATTTAAGTTCTGCTGCTTTATTTAATTCATAATTTCTCTCTGCTCTTTCTATATCTGCATTTACTTTTTCTATATCTTCACGCAATTTTTGAACCTTACCAATCACTTCTTTCTCATTATCCCATTTAGCCTTCATCGCATCAAAATTTGCCTTCAATTCTGCTTTTTCTTTTTGTATATCTTCTAAACGTTTTTTGGAAATATCATCTTTTTCTTTACTAAGCGCTGTTTCTTCTATTTCAAGCTGCATTATTTTTCTAGATACTTCATCAAGTTCTGTTGGCATTGATTGCATCTCTGTTTTTATCATACTACATGCTTCATCTACTAAGTCTATTGCCTTGTCTGGAAGAAATCTATCTGAAATATATCTATGTGACAAAGTTGCAGCTGCAATTAAGCTATTATCAGATATTTTCACTCCATGATATACTTCATATCTTTCTTTTAAACCTCTAAGTATGGATATAGTATCCTCTACTGTTGGCTCATCAACAGTTACTGGTTGAAAACGCCTTTCTAGCGCTTGGTCTTTTTCTATATACTCTCTATATTCATTTAAAGTAGTTGCACCTATACAATGAAGTTCTCCTCTTGCAAGCATTGGTTTCAAGATATTTCCTGCATCCATTGCACCATCTGTTTTTCCTGCTCCTACTATTAAATGAATTTCATCTATAAATAATATTATTTTTCCATCACTTTTCTTTATCTCTTGCAAAACAGCTTTTAGTCTCTCCTCAAATTCTCCTCTGTATTTTGCACCTGCAACAAGAAGTCCCATATCTAGTGAAAAAATCGTACAGTCTTTTAATCCTTCTGGCACATCACCTCTTACAATTCTAAGTGCTAATCCTTCTGCTATTGCAGTCTTTCCAACACCTGGCTCACCTATTAAACATGGATTATTTTTTGTTTTTCTTGAAAGAATTCTAATAACATTTCTAATCTCTGTGTCTCTTCCTATTACTGGATCTAGCTTTTGCTTTCTTGCAAGTTCTACTAAATCTTGACCATATTTTTTAAGTGCATCATAAGTGCCTTCTGGATTGTCTGTTGTAACTCGTGTATTTCCTCTAACGCTTGACAACGCTTTTAAAAATTCGTTTTTAGTAATATTGTATCTTATAAGTATATCTTTTACATTTTTACTCCCTTTGTCAAATATCGCAAGCATTATGTGTTCTACTGAAACATAGTCGTCTTTCATTTCTTTTGCAATATTTTCTGCAGTAGTAAGTATCAAATCAACATTTTGCGAAACATATATCCCGGTCTTTTGGCCTTGCAGAACCTGTGATTTTAGGCTCCTTTGCGATTTTTTCTTTCAAATCGCTTTTTACTTTTTCGTTTGGATTTATCTTGTCAAAGAGCTCCTCTATTAAACTGTTTTCCTGTTCTAAAAGGGCTAAAAAAAGATGCATCTCCTCTATTTGTGCATTCTGGTTTTCTATTGCTAGATTTTGTGCACTTTGCACAGCTTCTAGTGATTTTTGTGTAAATTTCTGTGCATTCATATATATCAACTCCTTTGTCTATCATTTTTAGTATGAATATATTACACTATTTTCATGCTATAATATTATTATAATACTAAAAATTAGCACTGTCAAT